>NZ_JBLKBZ010000007.1:121706-288664 GCF_047530935.1 Enterobacter sp. 03-F-07-AD-ECC
CCGGCCCTCTCCCACAGGGAGAGGGAGAAGGGCACGTATCGTAGGTCGGGTAAGCGCAGCGCCACCCGACAATAACATCAGAAGCGCGAATCTACCGCCGACGCCAGCTTCTCCAGCAGCAGTTCGCTGTCTTCCCAGCTCAGGCACGGGTCGGTGATCGACTGGCCGTAAACCAGCGGCTGACCCGACACGATTTTCTGCGTGCCTTCGCGGATAAAGCTTTCGGCCATAATGCCCGCAATGGCGCTTGAACCGCTGCGGATCTGCTGGCAGATCTCATCGCAGACATCCAGCTGGCGACGGTGCTGTTTCTGACAGTTACCGTGGCTGAAGTCCACCACCAGATGTTCCGGCAGATCGAACTCGGCCAGCGTTTCACAGGCCGCGGCAATATCCCCGGCGTGATAGTTCGGTGTCTTGCCGCCGCGCATAATGATATGCCCGTACGGGTTACCGCTGGTCTGGTAGATGGTCATCTGGCCGCTCTTATCCGGCGAGAGGAACATGTGGCTGGCACGCGCAGCGCGGATCGCATCGACCGCAATCCGGGTGTTGCCATCGGTTCCGTTTTTAAACCCGACCGGGCAGGAGAGAGCAGAGGCCATTTCACGGTGGATCTGGCTCTCGGTGGTCCGCGCGCCAATCGCGCCCCAGCTGATCAGATCGGCGATAAACTGGCCGGTCACCATATCGAGAAACTCGGTGGCCGTGGGAACGCCCAGCTCATTCACCTGCAAAAGCAGCTTACGTGCCAGCTCAATCCCATGGTTAACGCGATAGCTGCCGTTGAGGTCGGGGTCTGAAATTAATCCTTTCCAGCCCACCACGGTGCGGGGTTTTTCAAAGTAGGTCCGCATCACGATCTCAAGGCGATGCTGGTGTTTTTCCCGCAGCCCCTGTAGCCGTTTTGCATAATCCATCGCCGCGTCCAGGTCATGGATCGAGCAGGGGCCAATTACCACCAGAAGACGTTTGTCTTCACCATTAAGAATTTTTTCAATGCGTCGGCGCGAGGCCGTAACATGCTCCGCAACGCCTGCGGAAAGTGGATGCCGCTGTGCCAGTTCAGCCGGTGTAACCAGGCTGTCAATGCGCGCTGTGCGGAGTTCGTCGGTTTTATTCATGGAATGTCTCAGAAATTTTTTGCTTCATCGGCAGACTACCGGGAAGTGATGGGCATCACCTTAAACCAATCCCTGCTGATTTCAAGTTCGGGGCGGCTCCGCCCCGAGGATGTGGTGGATGATACCTGAATCTGAGCTAATGTACTAGCATATTAGTACATGCGGCGATTAAGACCCATGATGTCGAGAATTTTGGTGGCGATCTCTTCGACCGAATAGTTGGTGCTGTTCAGCCACGGGATCTGGTTTTTGCGGTACAGCGCTTCCACTTCGGAGACCTCCATTCGACACTGGCGCATGGAGGCGTAGCGGCTGTTCTCGCGGCGCTCTTCGCGGATGGCGGCAAGGCGCTCCGGATTAATGGTCAGCCCGAACAGCTTGTGCTGCAGCGGCTTCAGGGCGGCAGGCAGCACCAGATTGTCCATATCATCGGCAATGAACGGGTAGTTGGCGGCACGAATACCAAACTGCATCGCCAGGTAGAGGCTGGTAGGGGTTTTGCCGCAGCGCGAGACGCCCAGCAAAATGACCTGCGCCTGGTCGAGGTTTCGCAGCGAAATACCGTCGTCATGCGCCAGGGTGTAGTCAATGGCGGCGATACGCGCATCGTATTTGGTCAGGTTGCCGGGGTTCAGCCCGTGGGTTCGGTGTGCGATGGGGGTCGGGTCGAGCTTCAGCTCGCTCTGCAGCGGGGCCACCAGCGCCTGCACGATATCCTGACAAAAGCCTTCGCTTTGCAGAATGATGTTGCGAATTTCCGGGATCACGATGGAGTAGAACACCAGCGGCCGTACGCCCGTCTGCTGGTAAATGGCATCAATCTGGTCCTTGACCGCCCGCGCGCGGCTCTCATTTTCCACAAACGGCAGCGTGATGCTGTTAATCGAAACGGGGAACTGTGACATCACCGCATGCCCCAGCACCTCGGCGGTAATCGCCGTACCATCAGAAATATAAAAAACGTGGCGATCGACAGCATTATCCATTTTATCCACCCTGAATATCGGACCTAATTGTCTGAAAGCATAAATTAAAAAAGTTAATTGCACAGCAAAGAAGTTATCTGAATTTAAAATGAAATGGTGTTTTTGATTTTCCTGAAAAGTGGATTTCATTTTTCAAATAGCGACGTCATTTTTGTGGTTTTTGGCTGAATATATAGGAATCATCGGCTTATCCGGTGGAGGGAAAGTATCCGAAAAGTTGAAAATTTAAATTGCTTACACGATTCACCGTTTTTTTAGCGTAAATAAATATGCCAGTATAAATACGTAGTCAGGTGTTTCTTACTCCGATCAAATATCACAAAAGGATTGTTTCGATGTCCAACAATGGCTCGTCACCGCTGGTGCTTTGGTATAACCAACTCGGCATGAATGATGTAGACAGAGTTGGGGGCAAAAATGCCTCCCTGGGTGAAATGATTACAAATCTGTCCGGTATGGGTGTCTCCGTACCAAACGGGTTTGCCACGACCGCCGATGCGTTTAACCTGTTTTTAGACCAGAGCGGTGTAAACCAGCGCATTTACGACCTGCTGGATAAAACGGATATTGATGACGTTACCGAGCTTGCTAAAGCCGGGGCGCAGATCCGCCAGTGGATTATCGACACACCTTTCCAGCCGGAACTGGAAAAAGCCATTCACGATGCGTACAACCAGCTCTCCGCTGATGATGCGCAGGCCTCTTTCGCCGTGCGCTCCTCGGCAACCGCAGAAGACATGCCGGATGCCTCGTTCGCCGGACAACAGGAAACTTTCCTGAATGTTCAGGGGTATGACGCGGTACTGGTGGCGGTGAAACACGTGTTCGCCTCCCTGTTTAACGATCGCGCTATCTCCTATCGCGTGCATCAGGGCTATGACCATCGCGGCGTCGCGCTCTCTGCGGGCGTACAGCGTATGGTGCGTTCCGACGTGGGCTCTTCCGGTGTGATGTTCTCCATTGATACCGAGTCCGGCTTCGACCAGGTGGTATTCATCACCTCCGCGTGGGGCCTGGGTGAGATGGTGGTGCAGGGGGCCGTGAACCCTGACGAATTCTACGTCCACAAACCGACGCTTGCCGCTAACCGTCCGGCGGTAGTTCGCCGCACCATGGGCTCGAAAAAAATCCGCATGATCTATGCCCCGACCCAGGAGCATGGCAAGCAGGTGAAGATTGAAGATGTACCGCAGGAGCTGCGCGACCGCTTCTCCCTGACCGACGCCGAAGTGCAGGAGCTGGCGAAGCAGGCGGTGCAGATTGAAAAACACTACGGCCGTCCGATGGACATCGAATGGGCCAAAGATGGTCACACCGGCAAGCTGTTCATCGTCCAGGCGCGCCCGGAAACGGTTCGCTCCCGCGGCCAGGTGATGGAGCGTTATACCCTCCACGCGCAGGGCAAAATCGTGGCGGAAGGCCGCGCGATTGGTCACCGCATTGGTGCCGGTCCGGTGAAAGTGATCCACGATATCAGCGAGATGAACCGCATTGAACCGGGCGACGTGCTGGTAACCGACATGACCGATCCGGACTGGGAACCGATCATGAAGAAAGCCGCGGCTATCGTCACCAACCGTGGCGGGCGTACCTGTCACGCGGCGATCATCGCCCGCGAGCTGGGGATCCCGGCGGTTGTCGGCTGCGGTGACGCAACCGAACGCATGAAGGACGGACAGAACGTGACCGTCTCCTGTGCCGAAGGGGATACCGGCTACGTGTATGCTGACATCCTTGACTTCAGCGTGAAAAGCTCCAGCGTCGATACCATGCCGGACCTGCCGCTGAAGATCATGATGAACGTCGGTAACCCGGACCGCGCGTTTGACTTCGCCTGCCTGCCGAACGAAGGCGTGGGCCTGGCGCGTCTGGAATTCATCATCAACCGTATGATTGGCGTTCACCCGCGCGCGCTGCTGGAATTTGACGACCAGGACGCAAAGCTGCAGAACGAAATTCGCGAGATGATGAAAGGCTACGACTCGCCGAAAGAGTTTTATGTTGGCCGTCTGACCGAAGGGATCGCGACGCTCGGGGCGGCGTTTTATCCGAAGCGCGTGATCGTGCGTCTGTCAGACTTTAAGTCTAACGAATACGCCAACCTGGTGGGCGGCGAGCGTTACGAGCCGGAAGAAGAGAACCCGATGCTGGGCTTCCGTGGGGCCGGACGTTATGTCTCCGACAGCTTCCGCGACTGCTTCGCGCTGGAATGTGAAGCGGTAAAACGCGTGCGCAACGACATGGGGCTGACTAACGTTGAGATCATGATCCCGTTCGTACGTACCGTGGACCAGGCGAAAGCGGTGGTGGACGAGCTGGCGCGTCAGGGGCTGAAGCGCGGCGAAAATGGGCTGAAGATCATCATGATGTGTGAGATCCCGTCCAACGCCCTGCTGGCAGAGCAGTTCCTGGAGCACTTCGACGGCTTCTCTATCGGTTCGAATGACATGACGCAGCTGACGCTGGGTCTGGACCGTGACTCCGGCGTGGTCTCTGAGCTGTTCGACGAACGCAACGAGGCGGTGAAAGCCCTGCTGTCGATGTCCATCCGTGCGGCGAAGAAACAGGGTAAATACGTCGGGATTTGTGGCCAGGGCCCTTCTGACCATGAAGACTTCGCGGCCTGGCTGATGGAAGAGGGGATCGACAGTCTTTCCCTCAACCCGGACACCGTGGTGCAAACCTGGCTGAGCCTGGCTGAACTGAACAAGTAACGTCTTCCGTATCTGAAAAGGCGAGGGAAATAATCCTCGCCTTTTTTATTTCCACTTATATTTGCTCCCCATCACAAATAAAGTAAAAAACCAAATATCATAATTTGTCTGTTAATTTAGACAATTGTTAGCACACAAAGGGTTGCTAATACTTGAGCCTTACCGCGCAAATCAACAGGATTTTGCGCAACTGGTTGAAATACGTTTTAACCTGATAAAAAGGCAAATAACAAATGACAATCTCCTCTGTACTGCGTACCAAAGATAAAATAGGTTATGGCTTAGGTGATATGGCCAGTGCGCTGGTCTGGCAAACAGCGACGTTATTTCTTGCTTATTTCTATACAGACGTTTTCGGTTTACCCGCGGCCATTATGGGCACCATGTTTTTAGTGGTACGCGTGGTCGATGCCTTTATTGATCCCTGTATCGGCGCGCTGGTGGATCGCACCCAAACGCGTCACGGTCGTTTCCGTCCATGGCTGCTGTGGTTTGCCATTCCGTTTGGCGTAAGCTGCCTCATTACGTTCTACGTTCCCGACGTCGGGCCCACGGCGAAAATCGTCTATGCCTGTGTGACCTACGGGATTTTAAGCCTCATCTATTCCGCCATTAACGTCCCTTACTGCGCCATGCCGGGCGCGCTGACGCTGGATCCGCGCGAGCGCCATTCGCTGCAGTCGTGGCGCTTTGGCCTGTCGTTTATCGGCGGGTTGATTGTGACGGTTATCGCTTTGCCGTTGGTTTCGCATCTTGGACAGGGCAACGTACAGAAAGGCTATTTCTATGCCATGAGCCTGATGGGATTACTGGGGATTATTTTATTCTTCTGCTGCTTCCTGATGACCCGCGAGCGCTATTCTCCGCGGAATGATACTTCTGGCTCCATGCTCACCGATTTAAAACTGCTGGCCGGGAACAGCCAGTGGCGAATTGTGTTCCTGTTTAATATTTTGCTGTTAACGGCGGTCGTGACGCGTGGCTCTGCCACGATGTATTACGTGAATTATGTGCTGTTGCGTCCGGAACTGGTGTTTGCCTTTATCGTCTCCGGGATGGTGGCCTCCTTAAGTGGCGCATTATTATCCGAACGGCTGCTGGGGAAATTTGACCGCGTTCGCGCTTATCAGTGGACCATTATTTCCTTCGTGATTTTTGGGGCGCTGATCTTCTTCCTGCCGCCTTCACAGGCCTGGCTGATTTTCGGCCTCAATATTGTCTTTAGCTTCATCCAGAACCTGACCACGCCGCTGCAGTGGACCATGTTCTCCGATGTGGTCGACTATGAAGAGCACCGCAGCGGTCGCCGGCTCGATGGCCTGGTCTTCTCCACCGCGCTGTTCGCCATCAAATTTGGTCTGGCGTTGGGTGGAGCAGTGGTGGGTTGGGTGCTCGGGATGGTGGATTACGCGCCAGGCCAGGCAACCCAGACGCCGCACGTACTCACGACCATTAACGCACTGTTTACCCTCATTCCGTGCGTGCTGTTCCTCTGCATGGTCGCGCTGCTTGCCATCTACAAACTCAACAGTCGGCTGGTGGATTCCATCGCCCGCGAACTGGCCAGCAAGCGCGACGTGCGGCCAGAAGCAGGGCAACTCAGCCCGGCTGCCCCTTCCGCCCTACAGGAGTAAAACATGACTGCAATCTATAAGGACGCGGGACGTCCCGTGCACGAGCGCGTCGCCGACTTGCTGGCACGCATGACCCCGGAAGAGAAGTTCGCCCAGATGCACGCGTACTGGCTGATCCTCGATGAAAACGGCAACCACCGTGAACGCAGCGACTTGAGTGACGAATTCGCGGGGGTGAGTGAACAGGCCTCGCTCAGCGAACGACTTAAGCTGGGCGTCGGGCAGATCACCCGTCCGCTGGGTACCCATATCGTTGATGCGCAAACCGGCGTGCGCGCCGCCAACCGTCTGCAGCGGATGATGATGGAAGAGACGCGGCTCGGCATTCCGGCGCTGTTCCATGAGGAGTGTCTGGTGGGGTTGTTGTGCAAAGCGGCCACGCTGTTCCCGTCATCGCTCAACTACGGTTCAACCTGGGATCCGGCGCTGGTACAGCGGGCAGCCGAGCACATAGGTAAAGAGGCGCGCTCTGTGGGCTGCCAGCAGGGGCTGGCCCCGGTGCTGGATGTCTCCCGCGATGTGCGCTGGGGGCGCACGGAAGAGACCTTTGGCGAAGATCCCTGGCTGGTGGGCGTGATGGCCACGGCCTACGTTAAAGGGCTGCAGGGCGATAAACGCGATCTGCTGGCCACGCTTAAGCACTATGTGGGCCACTCGTTCAGCGAGGGAGCGCGCAACCATGCCCCGGTTCATCTGGGCTTTAGCGAACTGAATGATACCTTCCTGCTGCCGTTTGAAATGGCGGTGAAGCTGGCCAATGCCGGGTCGGTGATGCCTGCCTACCACGATATCGACAATCAGCCGGGGCACAGTGACCACTTCCTGCTGACCACCGTCCTGCGCGAACAGTGGGGCTTTGACGGGATCGTTGTGGCGGACTATGGCGGCGTCAGCCTGCTACATCAGCATCACGGGGTCTCGCATGATGCGACCGAATCCGCCGCGCTGGCCTTTAACGCCGGGCTTGATGTTGAGCTGCCGAAAGATGACTGCGCCCGCCATCTGGCCGAGGCCGTTGAGCGTGGTCTGATCTCCATGGCGAAAGTGGACGAGATTGTAGGACGCGTGCTGACCGAAAAATTCCGTCTCGGCCTGTTTGAAAACCCGTATGCCGATGAAAGTGGCATTGATTTGCAAAATGAGACCACCCGGCAGGTTGCACGTGAGGTGGCGACCCGCTCGCTGACGCTGCTGGAGAATAACGGCATTTTGCCTCTCGGCGGCAAACCCCGCGTGGCGGTGGTGGGCCCCACGGCGGACGATCCGCTGGCGTTGCTCAGCGGCTACAGCTTCCCGGTGCATTTGATTATCAGCGATATGGTTGACGAAACGTCACAGGTGACGACTCCGCGCGCGGCGCTGGAGCACTATCTGGGCGCGTCGAACGTGCGTTATGCCAAAGGGTGTCACATCATCGAAAAACGAATGGCGGGCGCGCCGGTCTTCCCGGGTGACAGCGGGGGCAAACCGATGCAGCAGTCGCCGGTGTCGCAAAGTACCGCGCTGATCCCCGAAGCCGTGAACGCCGCGCAGGAGAGCGACGTGGTGGTGGCCTGCGTCGGCGACCTCGCCGGTTTGTTCCAGAGCGGCACGGTAGGGGAAGGATCCGATACCGATTCCCTGAACCTGCCTGGCGTTCAGCAACAGCTGCTGGAAGCCCTGGTCGCCACGGGCAAACCGGTGATTGTCGTGATGACCGGTGGGCGGCCGTACAATCTTCAGGGGCTGGAAGATAAGGTCGCGGCGCTGATGATGGCCTGGGCACCTGGGCAGGAAGGGGGCTGGGCAATTGCCGATGTGTTAACCGGCCGCGCGGAGCCGCAGGGACGTCTGGTGGTGAGCGTGCCGAAAAGTGCGGGCGCCATGCCGTACTACTACAACCACAAGCTGAAAAGCGGCGGCACGCCATTCGCGTTCCACTTTGGCTCCCGCTATCCCTTTGGTTTCGGCCTTGGCTGGACGCAATTTAACTGGGGCGCAGCACGCCTCGCGCAAAACAGCTTACCGGTGGACGGCGAGGTTGTGTTGAGTATTGACGTCACCAACCGCGGTGAACGCAGCGGCAGCGAGGTGGTGCAGGTGTACGTCCGGGATAAGGTTGCCACGCAGGTGCGGCCGCTTCAGGAGCTGAAAGCGTTCCAGCGCGTGGCGCTCGCGCCGGGCGAAACGGCCACGCTCACCTTTACGCTGCCCGTGGAGATGTTCAACTTTACCCGTCGGGACGGCAAACGCATTGTCGAGCCGGGCGAGTTTGAGCTACAGGTGGGAGCATCGTCGGCGGATATTCGCGACGTGGTGACGGTCAATGTGACGGGAGAGACGCGGGTGCTGCCTGCTGAATGGCGCATGCTAAGCACCTGTCAGGTTCAGCACGCGTAGCCAGGATAAAAAAAAGCCCATCGTGGGAGATGGGCAAAGACTACACACAGCAATTCGTTGTTTCACTCAGGGGATTTCCATGCTTATAAATCAAGGTGTTGATTTATAACCGTGAGCTAATAGTAGGCATGCCAACCTTGAGCGTCGATCAGATTCGTCTCAATAGTTAAAGAGAAGTAAAGATTTCTTGAGGTGAATAGCGGACTTAGAGCAAAAAAGGCGGGTCGGACCAGTGCGCAACGAATAAATAGTTTAGCAACGTTTAAGTATTGCCGGGGAGAATGTAGGCCGGGTAAGCGTCACGCCACCCGGCAACCCCTTTTACTGCGTATTCTTCTCTTCCAGCTCTTCGAGCTCGCTCAAAATCACATCCGGGTCGGTGCCCGGCGGCGGCACTTCGTGTACCCAGGCGGAGAAGAGACGCCAGGTGACGGCAAGCAGCACCGGTCCAATAAACAGACCGATCATCCCAAAGGCGATTAACCCGCCAATGACGCCGGAGAGGATCAGGATCAGCGGCAGGTCCGCGCCCATGCGGATGAGGATGGGACGAATCACGTTATCCATGGTGCCGACCACGCAGCTCCAGACCAGCAGAACGGTTCCCCACGTGGTATCCCCCGTCCAGTAAAGCCAGATGATGCTGGGGACCAGCACCAGCAACGGCCCCAGCTGCGCAAGACAGGTCATCAGCATCACCACCGTAAAGACGGTAGCGTACGGCACGCCAGAAATGGCCAGGCCGATACCGCCCAGCACCGCCTGCACCAGCGCCGTGACGACCACCCCAAGCGCAACCGCCCGCACGGCCTGCGCCGCCAGCAGAACCGCGGCATCGCCGCGTTTACCGGCCAGTCGGGTAGCGAAATGGCGTACGCCCAACGCTACCTGCTCACCGCGCCAGTAGAGCAGGGCGCTGAAGACCAGCATCAGCGCACAGTGCATCATAAAGCGACCAATATGTGCCGCCTGACCCACAAACCAGGTGGTGGTGGTGCCAATATACGGACGCACTTTCGCCATCAACGCGCTGCCGCCCATCTCCAGCAGGCTGTGCCAGCCGCTGTAAAGTTTGGCGCCTACCACCGGAATGCTGTTCAGCCAGGCGAGATCCGGCAGCGTCAAATCACCGCTGGTGACGGCGCGAATAACCGGGCCACTGGAATCGACAAGGCTGTTCACCAGCAGCGCAATCGGAATAATAAACAGCAGGAACAGCAGCAGCGTCATGACCAGTACCGCCAGACCGCGGCGGCCAAACAGCAGTTTCTGCAAACGTAACAGCACCGGCCAGGTCGCCACGACCACCGTCGCAGCCCAGGCGAAGCCAAGTATGAAAGGTTGAACAATCCACAGACACGCAATAATCATGAGGGCCAGAAACAGCACCGACAGCAAAATTTGCGCAACATCCCTGGGCTGGCGAAGATTGACCATAAATGAAACTTTCCTTAATAAACACCAGCGAGGCTGGCGGGAACGGATAACCGCGTCACTCTAATCATTAATGATATCAGCGATTTTTGACAGGCGGATTTTGCCCGTAATTCAGCGAAGCACATAAGAAAAAAATGTGATAAAACTTTCCAGACACAACGCAAACGATTTCACACTACTCTAATTAGGGTCGACAGTCATGATCCCACAGATTTCTCAAGCACCTGGCGTCGTTCAGCTGGTGCTTAATTTTTTGCAGGCACTGGAGCAACAGGGTTTTACAGGTGATACCGCCACGAACTATGCCGACAGGCTGACGATGGCGACCGATAACAGTATTTACCAGCTTCTTCCCGATGCAGTCGTCTTTCCACGTTCAACGGCCGATGTGGCGCTGATTGCCCGGCTGGCGACACAAGAGCGTTTTAGCGCTCTGGTGTTCACCCCGCGCGGCGGCGGCACCGGAACAAATGGCCAGGCCCTGAACCAGGGCATCATCATTGATATGTCGCGCTATATGAACCGCATCATCGAGATCAATCCTGAAGAGGGATGGGTTCGCGTTGAAGCGGGCGTGATTAAGGATCAGCTCAACCAGTATCTGAAGCCCTACGGCTACTTTTTTGCGCCGGAGCTTTCTACCAGCAACCGGGCAACCATCGGCGGGATGATCAACACCGATGCCTCCGGGCAGGGTTCGCTGGTCTACGGAAAAACCTCCGATCATGTTCTGGGCGTACGGGCGGTGCTGCTGGGCGGCGATATCCTGGATACCCAGCCTGTGCCGGTCGAGCTGGCGGAAACGCTGGGTAAAGAGAACACCGCAAGCGGGCGCATCTATCGCACCGTGCTGGAGCGCTGTCGCGATAACCGCCAGCTGATCCTCGACAAATTCCCCAAACTGAACCGCTTCCTGACCGGTTACGACCTGCGTCACGTCTTTAACGACGAACTGACCCAGTTTGATTTGACCCGTGTGCTGACTGGCTCCGAAGGAACGCTGGCGTTTATTACCGAGGCACGGCTGGATATCACCCGGCTGCCCAAAGTGCGCCGCCTGGTGAACGTCAAATATGACTCCTTTGATTCCGCGCTGCGTAATGCCCCGTTTATGGTGGAGGCGCAGGCGCTGTCGGTGGAAACCGTTGACTCGAAGGTGCTTAATCTGGCGCGGGAAGATATCGTCTGGCACTCGGTGCGGGAGCTGATTACCGATGTGCCGGACAAAGAGATGCTTGGGCTTAACATCGTTGAATTTGCCGGAGACGATGCAGAACTTATCGATAGCCAGGTGACCACGCTCTGTCAGCGGCTTGATGAACTGATCGCCCACGGCGAAGGTGGGGTCATTGGCTGGCAGCTCTGTAACGACCTGGCCGGCATTGAGCGTATCTATGCGATGCGTAAAAAAGCCGTGGGGCTGCTCGGCAATGCCAAAGGCGCCGCGAAGCCGATTCCGTTTGCGGAAGATACCTGCGTCCCTCCTGAGCATCTGGCGGATTATATCGTTGAATTCCGTGCGCTGCTGGACAGCCACGGCCTGAGCTATGGCATGTTCGGCCACGTTGATGCCGGGGTGCTGCATGTGCGTCCGGCCCTGGACATGTGCGATCCGCAGCAGGAGATCCTGATGAAACAGATCTCCGATGAGGTGGTGGCCTTAACCGCGAAATATGGCGGCCTGCTGTGGGGGGAACACGGAAAAGGGTTCCGCGCCGAGTACAGCCCGGCGTTCTTCGGTGAACAGCTCTTCGGCGAGCTGCGCAAGGTCAAAGCGGCGTTCGATCCCAATAACCGTCTCAACCCGGGGAAAATTTGCCCGCCGGAAGGCGTGGACGCGCCCATGCTGCAGGTGGATGCCGTCAAACGCGGCACGTACGACAGACAAATCCCCATTGCCATGCGCGCGTCCTGGCGCGGGGCGCTGGAGTGTAACGGCAACGGCCTGTGCTTTAACTTCGACGTGAAAAGCCCGATGTGCCCGTCGATGAAAATCACCAGCAACCGCATTCATTCGCCAAAAGGGCGTGCGACGCTGGTACGCGAATGGCTGCGTTTGCTGGCCGATCGCGGTATCGACCCGCTCAAGCTGGAGCAGGAGTTGCCGGAAAAACGGGCCAGCCTGCGTTCCCTGATTGAGCGCACCCGCAACAGCTGGCATGCGAATAAGGGCGAGTATGATTTCTCCCATGAGGTGAAAGAGGCCATGTCCGGCTGCCTGGCCTGTAAAGCCTGTTCGACCCAGTGCCCGATTAAGATAGACGTACCGGAGTTCCGCTCGCGCTTCCTGCAGCTCTACCACACGCGCTATCTGCGCCCGATGCGCGACCATCTGGTGGCAACGGTGGAGAGCTATGCCCCGCTGATGGCCCGGGCGCCAAAGACGTTCAACTTCTTTATCAATCAGCCGCTGGTGCGCAAGCTTTCCGAAAAACATATCGGGATGGTGGATCTGCCGCTGCTCTCGGTGCCGTCGCTGCAGCGTCAGCTGGTGGGGCACCGCTCGGCAAACATGACCCTGGAGCAGCTTGAGGCGTTAAGTCCTGAGCAAAAAGCGAAGGTGGTGCTGGTGGTGCAGGATCCGTTTACCAGCTATTACGACGCGCAGGTGGTGGCCGATTTTGTCCGTCTGGCGGAAAAACTGGGGTATCAGCCGGTGGTTCTGCCGTTCTCACCCAACGGTAAGGCGCAACACATTAAAGGCTTCCTCAACCGCTTCGCGAAAACGGCGCAAAAAACGTCTGATTTCCTTAACCGGGTCGCCGGGCTGGGCATGCCGATGGTGGGTGTCGATCCGGCGCTGGTGCTCTGCTATCGCGATGAATATAAGCAGACGCTGGGCGATAAACGCGGGGCGTTCCACGTTATGCTGGTGCACGAGTGGCTGCCGGCGGCTCTCGAGCAGACCAGCGCCATGGAGGTCAGCGGTGAGCCGTGGTACCTGTTTGGCCACTGTACCGAAGTCACCGCGCTGCCGGGCGCACCTGCGCAATGGGCCTCTATTTTTGCCCGCTTTGGCGCGAAGCTTGAGAGCGTCAGCGTCGGTTGCTGCGGCATGGCAGGCACTTACGGGCATGAAGTGAAGAATCACGCCAACTCGCTCGGTATCTACGAGTTGTCATGGCATCAGGCGATGCAGCGCTTGCCGCGAAACCGCTGCCTGGCAACGGGCTACTCCTGTCGTAGCCAGGTGAAACGTGTTGAAGGTAACGGGGTACGCCATCCGTTACAGGCTTTACTGGAGATTATCGGATGATCTGGAAACGTGCCGTCACGCTACAGGCGTTAAACGCCATGGGCGAGGGGAATATGGTTGGGTTGCTGGATATTCAGTTTATCCGCATCGGCGAAGACGATCTGGAGGCCACCATGCCTGTCGATCATCGTACGCACCAGCCGTTTGGTTTACTGCACGGCGGTGCGTCCGTGGTGCTGGCCGAAACCCTGGGCTCGGTGGCGGGGTATCTCTGCACCGAAGGGGAGCAGAAGGTCGTCGGGCTTGAGGTGAACGCCAACCATATTCGCTCGGTGCGCAGCGGGCGCGTGCGCGGTATTTGCCGCGCGCTGCACGCCGGTAGCCGTCATCAGGTGTGGCAGATTGATATTCTCGATGAGCAGGATCGGCTGTGCTGCTCATCCAGGCTGACGACGGCGGTGGTGTAAATTTCCTGATGTTTTTGCATTTGGTCAAAATCTCGCCAGGGTGTTGTGATATACTGGTCAGGATTTGTACACAAGTGAGGACATCATGGATACTGAAATAACCCCAACGCAACTGGCAATTGAATATTTACGTCGCGATAACAGCAACCTGTCTCCGGCGCAGTACCTGAAAAAGCTGAAACAGCTTGAACTGGAGTTTACAGATTTGCTGGCGCTCTCTTCGAATGAACTGAAAGAAGAGATCTATTTTGCCTGGCGCTTGGGCGTTCACGTCCATTGAGAGAATGAAAAGGCCGCGAGCGCGGCCTTTTTTGTGTCTGCAATTCAGTACCGGGCGGGAAGTTTATTGATTTTAATCAGCCTGCCATCTTCCATTTCAATAAAGCCCCCTGTTTTGAGATCGGCCAGGATACGCATCACGCCGCTGCGGGAAAGCTGGGTTTTATCGCGAATGTAGCGTTCTGCGGTTATCTCCCGGCGATAAGATTCATCTTCATTCATTAATAACATCAGCTGCTGGCGGATCATCTCATAGGCCGTCGGGGCACCCTTTGGCATGACGGTGTTATAGAGCCGGTTGTACATAAACATCAGGTGGTTTGATATCAACCCCCACAGCGCCTTCTCCTGAATAATGACGTGGAGCTGCTCTGCGGTCAGCGTTCCAATCTTGCAGGGGGTCACCGTTTTCAGGTAGTCGTCAAAAAAGATGTCATTAATATTGGCCACTCCAAATAACGCCGGGCTTTTCGCGGTCGACAGCATCAGATTGTCGCTGCGTCGGTAAATAGCAACGGTCCCTTCCAGAATCAAATAACTCATTCCCCGGCCATCAACCACCAGATCCAGCTGCTCCCCGCGATCGAGATGACGGACAGTAGAATAAGGTTGTAAGTGCGTAATCAGCGCTTGCGCATAGGGAGAACCACGATGGGGTTTTTCTGTGGAGGACATAACCTGAACCTGAAAGAATCGTCTTTCTGATTATAGCGTTACTCCTTATTACCGACATCACCTGAATCAGTATTTCCGCGGCAGATGGTGGACATCAAGCAGCACGCCGCGCTCCATCGTAATGTACTTCCCGGTGCGCAGTTCGGCCAGGATCCGCATTATCCCGCTACGCGAAAGCCAGGTGCGACTTTGTATATAGGCGGCCGCCGTGGTGTTCAGCCGTATTGCTTCGGGCTCCTGCATCAATTCAACCAGCTGAAAACGGATGATGTCATAGGCCGACATCTGCGAGATCCGCGAGCAGTGCTCATAGACCCGGGAGGCGGTATAGATCAGCAGATGCGAAAACGGCTCCCACAAATTGTGTTGCGCAATCACGCCGTTAAAACGCTCCAGCGAAACGCCGGCGAGTTCGGAGGTCTCCAGCGCCCTGACATACAGGTGCTCTGAGGAGAACTGGCTACTCACGCCAAGAATAAACGGCGCGGATTCAGAATTTAAGACGATGCCATCTCCCCGACGGTGCAACGCCACGCTGCCCTGGAGCAATAAAAAACACTGACGCACGTCGTTTGCATAATAGTGGAGCACTTCCCCCCGGGACAGTATGCGCCTCTCTGCCAACGGAAGAAGATGATCAATTAATTTCTCGATGTGCTTATAGGGTTTAGCCGTAAGCACGGTGGCTTTTTCATTATCGAGACTGGGAGCCATTCGGGTGTTCATCAGATACCTCACTCACGGACGCGATCATTATTTGATCGATATAGAGAATTATCTTAAAAAACAGCGAGTCGTGGAATATTTAAGACGGGTCCAAAAATAGACCGCAGTAAATGATGAGCCTAATTATATGAATTCTAAGGGCGTAAATTAGGGGTCTAAAAGTAGACTGAAAATAGAAAGGCTTAAGAAATTTCAAAACTG
The DNA here is from genome assembly GCF_047530935.1 of Enterobacter sp. 03-F-07-AD-ECC. NCBI lineage: Bacteria > Pseudomonadati > Pseudomonadota > Gammaproteobacteria > Enterobacterales > Enterobacteriaceae > Enterobacter > Enterobacter sp. 03-F-07-AD-ECC. The sequence goes on from NZ_JBLKBZ010000007.1 coordinate 137,525, forward strand.
AAATGTATTTATTTTGTTAAAGAGAAGTCTACAGCTAGACCTCAAAATAGATTGTGTGCCGAAAAAGAGTTGTATAAATTTCGGTCATCGGCTGATGAAGCCCGAATTATGTAATCTGGATTTCAGTAATAAATAAAGTGATACAGGATTTGATGATGAAAAATAAAATGATGATAACCCTGCTGGCAGTGGGTTCCGCCCTGACAGCAACCCACGCTTTCGCCGCAGCAGGTACCGTTAATTTTAACGGAAATATTCTGGATTCCGCCTGTGACGTTGATGTGGCTTCGCAGAACCAGGTGGTGGTATTAGGTGATTATTATAAGACCGAGTTTCCAACCACCGGGGCCAGAACCGCAGCCACGCAATTTAATATCGTGTTGAAAAATTGCCCGGTGACGGTGACCAACGCGAAGGTTCGCTTTGATGGTACACCAGATGCCACCAATTCCAGCCTGCTGGCGATTGATTCGTCTGCGGCGGGAGCGGCGACCGGAGTGGCAATCAACCTGATGAGTGCGGATAAGGCGGATCTGCCGCTTCACGGCAGCAACAGCTATAGCTATGTGCTGAGCAGCACCGCGGATAATACCCTAAGTTTCTACGCTCAGTATATTTCCACCGCAGCGACTGTCACCGCCGGTCCGGCGAATTCTGTCGCTAACTTCTCCGTGGTTTACAACTAATCGTTTGCAGCAATGTGCAGGGGGCCATCCCGGCCCCTTTGTGGTATGAGGTTTACAATGCGTTTTATCAACACAACCGGACTGGCCGTAGCGCTGTCAGCACTGACGCTGAGCACAGCGCAGGCCGGAGTGATTATTGGCGGCACCCGTATCATTTTCGATGGGACAAAAAAAGAGGCGTCAATAAGCATTAATAATCCTGACGCGACGCCTTATTTAATTCAGTCATGGATAGATCTGCCGGAAGGTAATTCAGGTAAAGCGCCTTTTATTATTACACCACCGCTATACCGACTGGATGGCGGGCAAAAAAACGTCGAGAGAATTGTGATGGCGGGTGCACTGCCTCAGCAGCAGGAAAGTTTATTTTGGCTGAATATTAAAGCGATCCCTTCGGCATCAAAACAGACGAACGCCCTGCAAATAGCAGTGAAAACGCGCATCAAACTGATCTACCGGCCAGAAAGTTTGCGGGCGTCTACGCCAGAAGAACAGGCTAATAAATTAACCTGGCAACGAGCCGGGAATGAAATTCAGGTCAACAACCCCACGCAATATGTCGTCAATTTTAATGAAATTACGCTGGGGGGGAAAAAGCTGGACGATGTGACCTACGTGTTACCCGGTGCCTCAGCCCGGTTTGTATTACCCAATGAGGCAAGGGGAAATTCACTCACGTTTAAAATTATTAACGACTATGGCAGTCCCGGCGTATTACATAAAGCCAGTTTGTGATCCTTTCACAAACGGCAACGCCTGCATTAACCCGGTAATTCGCAATGACGGTAAATAACACGATGAAACCCGCACGCCTGGCGATGTTTATCGCCTTAGCGTTTGGCGGATCCTCAACCTCGCTCTACGCCAGTGTTGCCTTTAACACCGAATTAATTGAGCTGGATAATCCAGGCATGGATAAAGCCGATTTGTCGGCCTTTGAATCAGGTTCGCAGGCAGCGGGGATCTACCATGTCGATATTATTGTCGACGACGCGTTTCTCGAGACGGGGGATATTCAGTTTACCGCGAGCAAAGCCGACAACGGCGATGCGTCATTGCAGCCTTGTCTGAGTCTTGCGCAATTAAAACGCTGGGGGGTGAAAACGGCATTATTTCCTGCGCTCAGTGCAGGACACGGTGAATGCGTCAATCTTCAGGCGATTCCCCAGGCCAGTGCCGATTTCCAGTTTGGTGCCCAGCGTCTGGTGTTGAGTATTCCGCAGGCCGCCATCGATCTGCCGGCAAGAGGCTATGTGCCGCCGGAGATGTGGGATGAGGGGATAACGGCAGCCATGCTCAATTACAGCCTCAGCGGCGCGAACAGCCGGGCGAAAGCGGGTGAGGGGGCCAGCAGCAACAGCCAGTATGCGAACCTGCGTCCGGGGATAAATATTGGCCCGTGGCGTCTACGCAACTACACCACCTGGTCACGGGATGGCGCGGGGAAAGATCGATGGGACACGGTCTACAGCTATCTGCAACGTGCCGTTATTCCCCTGAAAGCGCAGCTTACCCTTGGGGACAGTTCCTCCCCGGCGGATGTCTTTGACAGCGTGCCTTTTCGCGGGGTTCAGCTGGCATCGGATGATGACATGTTACCGGACTCCCTGAAAGGCTATGCCCCAGTGGTCCGCGGGATCGCGCGCACCAATGCTCAGGTGGTGATTCGCCAGAATGGCTATCAGATCTACCAAAGCTACGTGGCGCCGGGCGCGTTTGAAATTACCGATATGTATCCCACCGGCGGCGCGGGCGATTTAGACGTGACCATCAAAGAGGCCGATGGCAGCGAGCAGCATTTCACGCTGCCGTATGCCTCGGTACCGATATTGCAGCGCGAAGGGCGACTGAAATATGCCCTCACCGGTGGACAGTATCGCGCCTACAACAGCAGCGTGGAGAAAACCCCGTTCGGGCAGATCGCCGCGATTTATGGGCTTCAGAAGGGCATCACGATCTATGGCGGGGTGCAGGGTGCCAGCAAATATCAGTCGCTTGCGGTCGGCGCCGGTAAAAACATGGGGGATTTCGGCGCGCTTTCCGTCGATGTCACCCAGGCCTGGTCAACGCCGGCCAATACTGCAAAAACGCAGGGGCAGTCCTGGCGAGCGCGTTACAGCAAGAACGTCATTAATACCGGCACCAACTTTTCGATTGCGGGGTACCGTTATTCAACGCGCGGCTATTACGGACTCCAGGACGTGCTGGACTCCTGGGGGAACAACGGCGCACTTCAGGACAGACGGCGTAACCGCCTGGAGCTCACCATGAGCCAGACGCTGGGCGGTGACCGGGGGGCGCTGACGCTCAGCGCCGCGCGGGAAGATTACTGGAACGCTGACAGACCCATGGCGTCGTGGAGTGTCGGCTACAACAATGACTGGCACAACATCAGCTATGGCGTGAGCTGGACATACAGCAAAAATGGCAGCCCGTCGTCCGGCAGTGGAAGTACAAAGACCTACGCTAACGACCAGCTTCTGGCGCTGACCGTTAGCGTACCGCTGGATAAATTTCTGCCGCAGACGTGGGCTAACTATGGCCTGAACGCCAGCAAGAACAGTGGCACGACGCACAGTATCGGCATGAACGGGGTGGCCCTCGACAATAGCGCCCTGAGCTGGAATATCCAGCAGGGTTACGGTACGGATGGCGTGGGCTATACCGGTACGCTCAACGGCGACTATAAAGGCACGTACGGGGAAGTTACGGCGGGCTATGGGTACGACAAACATAGCGAGCGCCTTAGCTATGGTTTGCAGGGAGGGATCCTCGCGCATGCTGATGGCGTGACGCTGTCTCAGCCGCTGGGGGAAACCAACGCGTTAATCAAAGCCCCGGGCGCGCACGGCGTGAATATTCGTAATCAGTCCGGCGTGCGAACGGATTTCCGGGGCTATACGGTGGTGAATAACCTCTCCGTATACCGCAAAAACGATCTCACTCTCGATCCGGAAAATATGCCTGACGATGTGGAGCTGGAGATCAACACCCGCACGGTCACGCCTACGCGCGGCGCGGTGGTAAAAGCCGATTATTTGTCCAAAGTCGGACGTCGGGTGCTGATGACGTTGACGACGCCTGAGCAGTTCGTGCCGTTTGGCGCGGTTGTTACCCTGGCGGATGATGACAAGAGCAGCTTTATCGTGGGCGATCGCGGCCAGGTCTATTTAACCGGCCTGCGCGACCAGGGCACGGTCCTGGCAACATGGGGACATCAACCTCACCAGCAGTGTCGGGCAGATTTTAGCCTGCCGAATGGAGCGCAATACGGCGGCATCACGGACATCAGCGTCTCGTGTCGCCGGGAGCATTAAGATGAAACGGATCAACATGTTATTACTGCTGTGCTGTCTTTGCGCATGGCATATCGCCCGGGCCGGGACCTGCACCACCATTACGCCTCAACTTTCTACGCTGTCGGTGGGCACAATCAATGTTCAGCGCGATGCGCCTGTCGGCACGGTGATTTTTTCCGGCGCGGCGAGTAATACCGGCACCTACCTTAGCGGGTGTACCAATCCACTTATGTTGGGTTTTAGCATGCGATACAACAATGCCGCGCTGAGCAGCTACGGCAATCATGTTTACAACACCAACGTTAGCGGGATTGGCATTCGGCTTTCATCAAATGCCTATTTTGAGAACCCGAGCAATACGTTCTCGTATAGTGCGCAGACCTCGTATGTGGTCTGGTACGGGGGCTGGGTCGAGTTGGTGGTGACTGGCCCGGTATCGTCCGGCGCCTTAACGCCAGGCCCCATAGGGGCGGTGACGCTGCAGGGCAGCGACGGTATTTACCGTGACGGGTTAACCGTGCAGCTGACCGGCGGCACAATCAACGCGCTGGCCTGCACCATCACCACGCCGCAGCTGACGTTCCCGATTGGTGATATTTCGGCCGCAGCATTTGGCTCAGTGGTGGGGACCACGCCAGCAGTTGCGCAGAATACGCAAAACCTCGGGTTGAACTGCAGCGTTGGCACCAATATTTCGGTTTCCCTGAGCGGAATACAGAACCCGGACAGTGCGAATACCAGCGTAATGGCATTAACAGGGCAGGGAAACAGCGGCACCGCAAAAGGCGTTGGCGTGCAGCTTCTCTATAATGGCTCGCCGCTGACGTTAAACAGCCGTCTTTTATTAAAACAGTCAGCAGGCGGGCAGGAGACGCTCCCGTTAACGGCACGCTATTACCAGACATTAACATCCGTTGAGTCCGGCTCGGCAAATGCCTCCGCCACCCTTAATTTGACCTACCAGTAACAGGTGAAATGATGAAATTACCCTTCAGGAGAGGGATGTTCCTCCTTGCATTCAGCTGGAACGTCGTTGCGGCTGATAGCGTTAATCTGGGCGTGACGGGAAATATCATCGCCTCGCCCTGTGTATTTAATGGCGGGAGCGCAAACCTGGATATTAATCTTGGAAATATACAGGCGACTAATATGGCGACGCCGGGATCGACATCAGATCCGGTGCCGTTTAATTTGCAATTTACCCAGTGCCCGGCGGGGACCCGCAGCGTCACGGTCTCGTTCACCGGCACCCCCGATCCGGCGGCCGGTGCGGACTACTACATGAACAGCGGCTCGGCGACAAACGTGGCGATAGCCATGCGTGAGGCCGCAACGGGAACGTTGAAGGGGACCGGGTCCAGCATAACGCAAAATATTGCGCCGGACAGAACGGCGACCATGGCCATGCAGGCTTCGGTAAAATCTGTTACCGGTGGCGCGACGCCGGGCAGCGTCAGCGCAGTTGTTGTGATGACCATGCAATACAATTAACAATCCCGCGCGTTAATAACGCTTATTGACTGACCCACATCGGTATTTGCTATGTTGAATATTCTGATTCAAGAGACAGACCAATTTTTTCACCATGGGCTGCAGTGTTTCTTTGTGGAATTCTTTTTGCGTAATTTTAAGCAGCAGATTCATTTCGAGGCGGAGCTTAGCCGTGATAACGTCAGTGCCGCCGATATTATCGTTCTCTCGTTTTGTATGGGGGAGGCGCTGGTCTGTTTTCCCGAATTACAGGCGCGCCAGAAAGGGATTGTGATCGGATTGGTAGAAGATGAATATCATTTTTCTGCCTTACCCTCCTGCTTTAACGATATTATTTTTATTTCACGTCGTGCTTCTCTTGATCGGATAAGCCAGGTGCTGTTCATTGCCTGGTACCGCGCAGAGCTGGCGGGGAACAGCTGGAAGCAAAAAAGCTGCGCAGAGTGTCAGCATAAAATATTATCACCCCAGCAAAAACGCATTATGGCCAATTTTTACCGGGGATTATCGGTAGTGCAGATCGCGCATGCGCTGAAGATCAGCGATAAAACCGTTTTTACGCAAAAGTATGTAATGATGCAAAAGTTTAATCTGCGAACCGATTTTGAACTGATTGCCCTTATTCGCCGAATGGTGCAAAGGAACAGTTACCCAAACCGGCTCGGTGACTATCTCGCATTCTCTTTGATACTGTAAATTACCTGAATTTGTGCGCCGTTATGCGCCTTTAGCATAGCGCGCGCGTCATGGTACTTTTTATGCTTTATATAATGACGCCTTCACTATGCAAATTCACAAAACCATCAAGCCGATTTTTGTCTGTAAATTTAAGTGTGTTGGGCCAGAATGCTTAATGTCATGTTGTCGTGGCTGGACAATCGCTATCGACAAGAAAACTCATCAGAAATACGTTCTCTCCTCGCACACAGAGATTGCCGCCATTGCCAAAAAGAACCTTATCCTGCAGAGAAAGGGTAAGAATAGCTACTCCAGAGTGAAGTTAAACGAAAAAGGGGACTGTCCTTTTATCGATGAAAACAAGCTCTGCATGGTCCACCGCGATCTGGGGGAAGAGGCGCTCTCGCATACCTGCAGCACTTACCCCCGGAGTTCAACTCGCTACCAGGATGAGACACGGCACACGATGACGCTCTCCTGCCCGGAAGTGGTGCGGCGGGTGCTGTTTGACCCGGATGCGATGCTGCTTCAGGAGCAGGATGAGCTCGTGGCGGGCTATAAAACCAATTTGATTGGGCAGCGCCAGTCTGTCTCGCAGACTCAACAGGTGATCCATCTTTTCGCCTGGAATTTAATCCAGTCGCCATCCCGTAATATAGAAGAAAATTTGATGGCGCTGGCGCAGTTTATTCTTTGTCTCCCGCACGTTAACTTTGATCTGCATAATAAATTTGCTGAAGTGGAAAATTTCTACGAAGCGCTTCTCAATGAGTTGCAAAGCGAAAAATCGCTGATGGATTCCGGTCATCTGGCGAAGTCAAACGCAATGAAATATCTGGCGTTGTCCGTCATGGGAACGCATGTTGCAAAAGATTCAGCCCGGGACGGTTTTATTCTTGAAGGGCATCAGCAAATTGCCGCATACCTGGATGTTGCCGGTATTAGCGACGCGGCGGAACTGGAGACGAAATTCGACGCGATTAATCAGCAGTGGCACAAATTATGTGAGGATTCCTGTTTGTCAGAACCTTACGTGTTACGCAATTACCTGCTGTACAAACTCTACAGCAGCTATTTCCCCGGCAAAAACATGGCGACGATGATGCGTCAGTTTTATCGTATCGTGCTGGACTTTTTCTATATCAAATTCATCCTCAGCGTGAGATCGATGCAGGGCGAAATCGACCAACAGGTGGTAATGAAAACCATCGCCAGCCTCTCCGAAAAGACCATGCACAATAACACCATTGATGCCCGCATGGACGCTGCGATTGATAAAATCAATGGCGGCGATGATTTATCCTGCCTGCTGTTGATTGAATAAACGCCCGTAACGTAGGCCGGGTAAGCGCAGCGCCACCCGGCATTTTCTCAGGCATTCACCGCACTGATCAGCCGAGACTTCATGGACTGGTACGCCGATGCCGCAAAGTCCTCAGCCCAGCGTTGATCCTCAATGGCGTCCATCTGAACAGCACAATACTTCGTTTCCGGCGTTTTGGAGATCGGATCAAGATTATCCTGCGTCAGTTCGTTGCAGGCACCAATCCACCACTGATAGGTCATATATACAGCCCCGGCGTTGATGCGTTCGCTGAGGCTGGCGCGGGTAATCACTTTACCGCGGCGCGAACGCACCCAGACCAGTTGCCCGTCAGTGATACCGCGTTGTTCCGCATCCGCCGGGTTCAATTGCACCCGACCCGGTTCGTCGGCCAGGCTTTGCAGCGCAGCGCAGTTTCCGGTCATGGAACGACAGGAGTAATGTCCCACTTCGCGCACCGTGCAGAGCACCAGAGGATAGTCTTCGTCTGGTGTTTCAGCGGGCGCTCGCCAGGGCGCGGCAAACAGTTGCCCTTTGCCGGTTGGCGTGTCGAAGTGATTATCTTTGTACAGATACGGTGTGCCGGGGTGATCGAGCGTTGGGCATGGCCACTGGACATGGCCCATTTCGCCCATTTTTTCGTATGTTACGCCGTAGAACAGCGGACACAGCGCGCGCATCTCATCCCAGATCTGCTGGTTTGAGGTGTAGTGCATCGGATAGCCCATTTCTGTCGCCAGCAGGCTGATGATCTCCCAGTCGCGTTTTACGTTGCCGCTGGCCTCGACGGCCTTGCCGAAACGCTGGAAGCCGCGATCGGCACAGGTAAAGACGCCCCCGTGTTCGCCCCAGGAGGTGGCGGGTAACAGAACATCCGCCACTTCCGCCGTTTTGGTCATGAAGATGTCCTGAACCACCACAAAGTCGAGCGCCTCAAAGCCGCTGCGCACCAGGCCCAGGTCGGCCTCGGTCTGCAGCGGATCTTCCCCCATGATGTAATAGGCTTTGACTTTACCTTCCAGGGCGAGATGCGGCACCTCGGTAATGCGCGTGCCGACGCGATCGTCCATTACCGTAACGTCAATTCCCCAGGCATCGGCGAACTTCTGCCTGACAGCCGGGTCCGTCACGTCCTGATAGCCGGGGAACATATTGGGCAATACGCCCATGTCACACGCTCCCTGCACGTTATTTTGTCCGCGAACGGGACCGACGCCGACTGCAGGGCGACCAAGATTACCGGTTAACAGCGCCAGACTCGAAAGGCCTTTTACCACATCTACGGCCTGACCAAACTGTGTGACGCCCATTCCCCACATCACGGTCGCGGAAGGGGCCGCTGCGAAAGTGCGCATCGCCTGGCGGACATCGTGGGCGGGAATGCCGGTCAGATGTTCGACCTTCTCTGGCGCGTACTCTTTCACCGTCTGCCGGTAGGCCTCAAGCCCCTCCGTGAAGCGTGCGACGTAGTTTTTGTCGTACAACTCCTCTTCCAGCAGCACATAGCCAAAGGCGTTAACCAGTGCCATATTGCTGCCGTTTTTCAGTTGCAGATGTTGGTCGGCAATGCGGGCTGTTTCAATCCGACGCGGATCGCAGACGATAATTTTCGCACCGTTCTCACGGGCTTTCAGCACGCGGCGGGCGACTATTGGATGGGAATCGGCGCAGTTGTATCCGAAAACCAGCAGGCATTTTGAGTGTTCAATGTCGTTAATGGAATTACTCATCGCGCCGTTGCCCAGCGTTTCCTGCAAACCCGCCACGGAAGGCCCGTGGCAGACGCGTGCGCAGCAGTCCACGTTGTTGGTATGGAGTACCGCACGGGCGAATTTCTGTATCACATAGTTGGTTTCATTGCCCGTCCCCCGGGAAGAGCCGGTGGTCATGATGGACCGCGGGCCGAACTGCGCTTTAATGTTTTTAAGCTTGTTGGCGGTATAACGAATGGCCTCGTCCCAGGTGACCGGGGTAAAGGGTTCGCCTTTGTGGTAGCGGATCATCGGTTGCGTCAGGCGAGGGGTGAGCAAGCGGGTATCGTTAAGGAAGTCCCAGCCGTAAAAGCCTTTCAGGCATAAGGTGCCCTGATTGGTTACGCCGTCTGCGGCTTCGGCACGGATAATACGGTTATTTTCAACAACGAGGTTTAATTTACAGCCTGCACCACAGTAAGGGCAGACGCTGGCGATTTTTTTCATCAATAACAGACCTGTTAAGAAATGAAGCAAGATGACCGGAGAGCCCGATCCCGTAAAGAGGAATAAGCAGGAAGTGTGCCATCTTTACGATGCGTGTTTCACAGGGTGTTATGAGGGGGGGAGGGGTGTCATCGTCAGGCTGGTCGACAGTTATGACGATGACACGTTAGCTAATTTTAAAGGTCGTCCATTGTGTAACCCACAACAATTTCCAGCGTTTTACGAATGACGTCGGCCTGAACCACGTCATCCGTCGCTTCCAGCGTCTGGATCAGCCAGAGAATGATCGCTTTGTTGGTAAGGTGACCTTCCGTGGCCAGGACACAACGTACTGCAGTAGAAAAAATCGCGGATTCTTCAGCAAAACGATCGCCAGCGTGGCGGAAATACTCCGACAAAGCGCTGTCCAGAAAAGCCGAATGGTATTCGGGTTGTGGCTGAATATTCTGTCTCATTTGTTCTCACCGTAGCTGTTAAATTGCAGTCAATGTATTTTCCTGGGATTGGACGGTTTTCCATCACCAAATAACGGCACTACATTGTCTCTGTTATCCTTGAGAGATCCCTCTCTGCCTGGTCGTCCTTGCGCGGTTCTGCGACGTATAAAGGCGCTGTTTTTTGAGCCGATGTCGGCTATCACCCTCGCCAGTGTCTCCCGCCGCCGGGGATCCTTTTCATGTATTTGCATTTTACGCAGACGCTGTACCAGAGAATCGGTCGTCAGTGGCCCCCGTTCTTTCAGGAGGGAAAGCACGGCTTCACCGATAAGCTGGTCTGTGAGTCTTTCAGCGTCACTGCGATTCATAACGTTACCGTTCGAAGAGCAAACCAAGCAGCATGTGGTAATGCTGTTCCTCTTCCGGCCCTTCGGCCTTTTCGAGGCGACTTAAGAGTTTGGTGCAGAGCGACTTGCGGTTGAGGTTTCGCCCGTCGCTAAGAATTTCAACCACAACTTCACCCAGCGTTTCCTGTTGCGTTGGAAGCGCGGCTTTTTCGAAGTACTGCGCAATAGCGGCGGCAGAATCTGCGACGTAACCGTTCTGTTGCATGTTTCGCTCCTGTAAAATTTAGTAATCACTAACGTTACATTTAAGGTATACACAAATCCCAAATCTGTACATTAAAAATGTACAGATTTTTAAATATTTTATGATATATTTTATAAACTTTTTATATTTCAGAAGGTTATCGATGGAGTTTGTAACGGTATCGTAACAGAATATATTGTACAACTTGAAGCGTCGTGGTTAAGTTGTACAACATCGAAAACTCGGGTCATAAACGTCCTAAATCATTGAGACGTAAATTATTTGCCTGACAATTAATATGCTATAACAGAACTCTATCCACGCGTTTTCGTGGCCAAACCCCTAACCCCTCCAGGAAAAGCATGCTGACAACCATCATATACCGCAGCCATATCTGCGATGACGTTCCGGTGAAAGCGCTGGAAACCATGGTCGCTGCTGCAGATAGTAAAAACCGACAATCCGACGTCACGGGGATCCTGTTGTTTAACGGCACGCACTTTTTTCAGTTGCTCGAAGGGCCAGTCGAAAACGTGACCGCCATTTATGAGCAGATCTGCCGCGATCCGCGTCACCACAATGTGGTGGAACTGATGCGCGATCACGGACCTTCCCGGCGTTTTGGCAATGTTGGGATGGAGCTCTTTGATTTGCGTCACTTCGACCGGGAAGATGTTCTTCAGCAGGTGCTTAATAAGGGCACGACCCGCTATCAGCTGACCTATAACGATCGTCCGCTGCAGTTCTTCCGCACGTTCGTTGAGGCAACCGAGAAGGCCAACTATTTTGAATTGCCGCCCGCCGATGCCTGGGATTTTATCCCCGAGGAGACGCCGTTATCCGCACAACCGCCGGTGGTAGCAAAAGGGGCAGACTGCAGCTTTGCGTTTCAGCCGATTGTGGATCCCTTTATGCAGGAGGTGGTCTCCTGGGAGGCACTGCTGCGCACGCCATCCGGCGACTCGCCACGGGCCTATTTTGCGGCTCTTCCGCGTGAAGAGGTCTACGCAGCAGATTTGCACAGCAAACAGGTTGCGCTCTCCATGGCCAGTGCGCTGGGGCTACAGAATCAGACGCTGTCGATTAACCTGTTGCCCATGACGCTGGTCAATGTCCCGCATGCCGTCGATTTCCTGCTCACCGCTATCGACGCGAACGGCTTTGTGCCGGAGCAAATTGTGGTGGAATTCACCGAAAGTGAAGCCATCTCGCGCTTCGATGAGTTTACCCATTCGGTCCGGCAGTTAAAAAGTGCCGGTATCAGCGTGACGATCGATCACTTCGGGGCCGGTTTTGCCGGGCTGCAGTTGCTGGCCCAGTTCCAGCCGGACAGAATTAAGATTAATCGCGATCTAGTGCTGGATGTGCATAAAAGCGGTCCGCGTCAGGCCATCATTCAGGCGATTATCAAGTGCTGTTCCTCGCTGGAAATTCAGTTCTGCGCCGTCGGCGTGGAGAAGGCTGAGGAGTGGATGTGGCTGGAATCTGCGGGAATTTCCCAGTTCCAGGGGCATCTGTTTGCCAGCCCCCGACATGGCGGCATTCCGGCAATTTCGTGGCCCGAGAAAAAGTCTGGATTGTGATAAAGCTGTACAACCTTTGGCAGAGTTAACTGTACGTAAGGTGGAATTTAGACAACAATAGAGTTAACGGCGTGGATGGTGTCCTCACCATTCACCTGTTTCAAACTGAGGTCTTAGTTATACAAATAGCTTGTACAATCTGATAAGGTTGCTGTGGTTGGGTATGGAAGTATTGAGCGTGAGGGAGTTAATGGCCTATTACAGTATCGGCGAAGTCGCCGAACGATGCGGTATCAACCCCGTTACGCTGCGTGCCTGGCAGCGCCGTTATGGTTTGTTGAAGCCGCAGCGCAGCGAAGGGGGGCATCGTCAGTTCGACGACGAGGATATCCTGCGTATTGAAGAGATCAAACGTCTGATGAAATCAGGCGTTTCGGTGGGGAAAGTAAAAGCCTTGCTGGAGAACAAGGAAGTGATGACCCAGGGTAACTGGGCCGCTTTCCAGGAAGAGATGATGACCGTTTTGCGCTATGCCAGCCCGGCAAAACTGCGCGCAAAAATTGGCGAGTTTCGCCGCGATCACGCCATGGATGCGCTGATCGACAACATTATTACCCCCGTAAGGCAGCGCATGAATCAGGATCAAAATACGGTGCGCCATATGGCGAGCCTGTTTGATGGTGTGCTGATCGAATTCGCCGTGGCAAGCCTGGCAGAATCGCGTAAAAAAGCTGGTAAAGATGCGTTGCTCATCGGTTGGGAGTGCGACGACCGCACTCATCTGTGGCTTGAAGCCGCGCGCTTAGCCAATAAGGGCTGGCATATCGACGTGCTGGCAGAGCCGATTGATTCACCGCGTCCCGAACTCTTCCCCGGGCAGAAACTCTTTGTCTGGACGGGAAAATCGCCCACGCCCCGTCAGCAGGAACAGCTCGATCACTGGCGTGAACAAGGTTTTTCCGTCGCCTTTCATCATTAATCATCAGAGGCCTTGAGGGCCTTTTTTTCTTTCTGTCCTGTCCTGCGCAAAAGCTATCTCAAAAATAGGCATTTCCGATGCATATTTTGCTTTTCCTTTTAATCAGACGAACGACGCAGCGAAATGCATTATTAATCAATGCATTGAACAATTAAATCCATCCCGCCAGCATCCTCTCACAGGGTCTATGCTTAATAAAACCAGGCAAAAAGGGCGATTAAGCCTAATGCCCCTGCTGTCAGAGGGTTGAAGTGATAATCGTTATCACTAACATGGTGTTATGCCCTGATGGCTTATCAGATGAGGTGGACCTATGGAACTGCATTCAGAAACCTTTAACCCTGCCGATTTCGCCTGGCGCGGTTTAACGCTCACGCCAGCGGCGGCGGCACATATTCATGAGCTGGTGGCGAAAAAGCCAGAGATCCTCGGCGTGCGTTTAGGGGTCAAGCAGACCGGCTGCGCGGGGTTTGGTTATGTGCTCGACACCGTCACCGAACCCGAAAAAGATGATCTGGTGTTTGAAACGGATGGCGCAAAACTGTATGTCGCGCTTCAGGCGATGCCGTTTATCGACGGCACCGAAGTGGACTACGTGCGTGAAGGTTTAAACCAGTTATTCAAATTTCATAACCCGAAAGCCCAGAACGAATGTGGCTGCGGCGAAAGCTTTGGGGTATAGGCGGTACTATGTCTCGTAATACTGAAGCAACGAGTGAAGTAAATACCTGGAGCGGCGGACACCTCAACTATAAAGAGGGGTTCTTCACCCAGCTGCAAACTGATGAACTGGCGAAGGGCATCAACGAAGATGTCGTGCGCGCAATTTCAGCCAAACGTAACGAGCCGGAATGGATGCTCGAATTCCGCCTGAGCGCTTACCGGGCCTGGCTGGAGATGGAAGAGCCGCACTGGCTGAAAGCCCACTACGATAAGCTGAATTATCAGGATTACAGCTACTACTCTGCACCTTCCTGCGGCAGCTGTGACGACACCTGCGCCTCGCAGCCCGGCGCGGTACAGCAAACTGGCGCGGATAATAGCTTCCTGAGTAAAGAGGTGGAAGAGGCGTTTAACCAGCTTGGCGTACCGGTTCGCGAGGGGAAAGAGGTGGCGGTGGACGCCATTTTTGACTCTGTCTCGGTGGCAACCACCTACCGTGAGAAGCTGGCAGAACAGGGGATCATTTTCTGCTCTTTCGGCGAAGCGATCCACGATCACCCGGAACTGGTGAAAAAGTACATTGGCACCGTGGTGCCGTCTAACGACAACTTCTTCGCGGCGCTCAACGCAGCGGTCGCCTCAGACGGCACCTTCATCTACGTGCCGAAAGGGGTACGTTGTCCAATGGAGCTGTCGACCTATTTCCGCATCAATGCGGAAAAGACCGGCCAGTTCGAGCGCACCATTCTGGTGGCGGACGAAGGCAGCTACGTCAGCTACATCGAAGGGTGTTCCGCGCCGGTGCGCGACAGCTACCAGCTCCACGCCGCGGTGGTTGAAGTTATCATCCATAAAGACGCCGAAGTGAAATACTCCACGGTGCAGAACTGGTTCCCGGGCGACGGTAATACCGGCGGTATCCTCAACTTCGTCACCAAGCGTGCGCTGTGCGAAGGCGAAAACAGCAAGATGTCCTGGACCCAGTCTGAAACCGGCTCGGCCATTACCTGGAAGTATCCGAGCTGTATTTTGCGCGGGGATAACTCCATCGGCGAGTTTTATTCCGTTGCGCTGACCAGCGGCCATCAGCAGGCGGATACCGGCACCAAGATGATCCACATTGGTAAAAACACCAAATCGACCATCATCTCAAAAGGTATCTCCGCCGGACACAGCCAGAACAGCTATCGCGGGCTGGTGAAAATCATGCCTACGGCCACCAACGCGCGAAACTTTACCCAGTGTGACTCCATGCTGATTGGCGCAGACTGCGGCGCGCATACCTTCCCGTACGTGGAGTGTCGCAACAACAGCGCCCAGCTTGAGCATGAGGCGACAACGTCGCGTATCGGGGAAGATCAGCTTTTCTACTGCCTGCAGCGCGGGATCAGTGAAGAAGATGCCATCTCGATGATTGTCAACGGCTTCTGTAAGGACGTGTTCTCTGAACTGCCGCTGGAATTTGCCGTTGAAGCCCAGAAACTCCTCGCCATTAGTCTTGAACACAGCGTCGGTTAAGGAAAGCACATGTTAAGTATTAAAGATTTACAGGTTAGCGTGGAAGACAAAGCCATCCTGCGTGGCCTCAATTTTGACGTCAAGCCGGGTGAAGTCCACGCCATTATGGGGCCGAATGGCTCCGGGAAAAGTACGCTTTCAGCGACGCTGGCGGGACGCGAAGATTACGAAGTGACCAACGGCTCGGTGGAGTTTAACGGCAAAGATTTGCTGGAGATGTCGCCGGAAGAGCGCGCGGGGGAGGGCATCTTTATGGCTTTCCAGTATCCGGTCGAAATTCCGGGCGTCAGTAATCAGTTCTTCCTGCAAACGGCGCTCAACGCGGTACGCAAATACCGTGGCCTGGAGGCGCTGGATCGTTTTGATTTTCAGGACCTGATGGAAGAGAAGATCAAGCTGCTGAAAATGCCGGAAGATCTGCTGACCCGCTCGGTGAACGTCGGTTTCTCCGGCGGCGAGAAGAAGCGCAACGACATTCTGCAGATGGCGGTGCTTGAACCTGAACTGTGCATTCTGGATGAGACCGATTCCGGTCTGGATATCGATGCCCTCAAGATTGTCGCCGACGGGGTGAATTCTCTGCGCGACGGCAAACGGTCATTCATTATCGTTACCCACTATCAGCGTATTCTTGACTACATCAAACCGGATTACGTCCACGTGCTTTACCAGGGGCGCATTGTGAAATCCGGTGATTTCACGCTGGTCAAACAACTGGAGGAGCAGGGTTATGGCTGGCTTACCGAACAGCAGTAATGCGCTCCAGCAGTGGCACCGCCTGTTTGAAGCGCAGGGCGGAAGGCGTTCTGAGCAGGCACAACAGCACCTGCAACAGATGCTGCGCCTCGGTTTACCCACGCGTAAACATGAGAACTGGAAGTACACGCCGCTTGAGGGCCTGCTGAACGCTGAATTTGTCTCGCAACGGGCGGATATCACACCGACGCAGCGCGATGCACTGGCGCTGAATGTGGATGCCCTGCGCCTGGTGTTTGTCGACGGCCAGTTCCGTCCTGATCTGAGCGACAGCACCGACGAGAGCGGTTATACGATCGCCATTAATGATGAGCGCCAGAGCCTGACGGCACCCGTGCAGCCGGAGGTCTTTCTGCACCTTACCGAGAGCCTGGCGCAGAGTGTGACGCAGATTCACGTGAAGCGAAACCAGCGCCCGGCGAAACCGCTGCTGCTGATGCACATCACCCAGGGCCTGGACGGCGATGAAATCAATACTGCGCACTATCGCCACCATCTGGAGCTGGCGGAGGGGGCGGAAGCCACGATTATTGAACATTACGTCAGCCTCAACGATACCCGCCACTTTACCGGGGCGCGCCTGACGATGAATGTCGCCGCCAACGCTCAGCTGCACCATATCAAGCTGGCATTCGAGAACCCGCAGAGTCACCACTTTGCGCATAACGATATCCTGCTTGGACAAGATGCAGCGGCATACAGCCACAGCTTCCTGCTGGGGGGCGCGGTACTGCGTCACAATACCAGCACGCAGCTTAACGGCGAGAACACCACCCTGCGCATCAACAGCCTGGCGATGCCGGTCAAATCGGAAGTGTGCGATACGCGGACCTGGCTTGAGCACAACAAAGGCTACTGCAACAGCCGCCAGTTGCACAAAACCATTGTCAGCGACAAAGGCCGTGCGGTGTTTAACGGTCTGATCAATGTGGCGCAGCACGCCATTAAGACCGACGGGCAGATGACCAACAACAACCTGCTGCTGGGGCGCCTGGCAGAAGTGGACACCAAGCCGCAGCTGGAGATCTATGCCGACGACGTCAAATGCAGCCACGGCGCCACGGTCGGGCGCATTGACGATGAACAGATGTTCTATTTGCGTTCGCGCGGTATTGACCAGCAGGCGGCGCAGAAAATGATTATCTACGCCTTTGCCGCAGAGCTGACGGAGGCGCTGGACGATGGCCTGTTAAAACAGCAGGTGCTGACCCGTATTGGTCAGCGTCTGCCTGGAGGCGAAGCATGAGTTTTCCCCTAGAGAAAGTACGGGCCGATTTCCCGGTTCTGACCCGTGAAGTGAATGGACTGCCGCTGGCCTATCTCGACAGCGCTGCCAGCGCGCAAAAACCGAATCAGGTGGTGGATGCAGAAGCCGAATTCTACCGACACGGTTACGCCGCCGTGCATCGCGGTATTCATACGCTGAGCGCAGAGGCGACCCAGCGTATGGAGAACGTCCGCACCCAGGTGGCCGCTTTTCTGAATGCGCGCTCGCCGGAAGAACTGGTGTTTGTGCGCGGCACGACGGAAGGGATCAACCTTGTCGCCAACAGCTGGGGCAGTGCGCAGGTCCACGCGGGCGATAACATCATCATCACCGAGATGGAACACCACGCCAATATCGTGCCGTGGCAGATGCTCTGTGAGCGTGTGGGTGCTGCGCTACGGGTAATCCCGTTGAATCAGGACGGCACGCTTCAGCTTGAGCACCTTGATGCCCTGCTGGACGACCGCACGCGGCTGGTGGCGATAACCCAGGTCTCTAACGTGCTGGGCACTGAAAACCCGGTAGCAGAGATCGTCGAAAAAGCCCACCGGGCGGGCGCGAAGGTCCTGATTGATGGCGCTCAGGCGGTGATGCATCACGCGGTGGATGTTCAGGCGCTGGACTGCGATTTTTACGTCTTCTCCGGGCATAAGCTTTATGGCCCAACCGGGATCGGCGTGTTGTATGTGAAAGACGATATTTTGCAGGCCATGCCGCCGTGGGAAGGGGGCGGCTCGATGATCGCCACCGTCAGCCTGTCGGAAGGGACCACCTACGCGCGCGCGCCGTGGCGTTTTGAGGCTGGTACGCCCAATACCGGCGGGATTATCGGGCTTGGGGCTGCTCTCTCTTATGTCTCCTCCATTGGCCTTGAGGCCATCCAGGAGTATGAGCAGATGCTGATGCACTACGCGCTGCAGGAGCTTGCCAGCGTGCCCGAGTTGACCCTGTATGGCCCGGCCAACCGGCAGGGCGTGATTGCGTTCAATCTGGGAAAACACCATGCCTATGACGTGGGCAGTTTCCTCGATAACTATGGCGTGGCCGTGCGTACCGGGCACCACTGTGCCATGCCGCTGATGGCATTTTATCAGGTCCCGGCAATGTGCCGCGCGTCGCTGGTGATGTACAACACAACGGAAGAGGTCGACAGGCTGGTGGCGGGGCTAAAACGCATTCACCAGTTGCTGGGCTAACGGAGAAGCGAACAATGGCAGAGTTGCCGGACAAAGATAAATTACTGCGTAACTTCGGACGTTGCGCAAACTGGGAAGAGAAGTATCTCTATATTATTGAGCTGGGGCAGCGTTTGCCGCCGCTCAGTGAAGCGGCGCATAACCCGGATAATATTATTCAGGGCTGCCAGAGCCAGGTGTGGATTGTGATGGAGCAAAAGGGCGACGGTACGATTGAATTGCACGGCGACAGCGATGCCGCGATTGTGAAAGGGCTTATCGCCGTGGTCTTTATTCTCTACCACCAGATGTCCGCGCAGGATATTGTCGCCTTTGATGTGCGCCCGTGGTTTGAAAAAATGGCCCTGACCCAACACCTCACCCCGTCCCGCTCCCAGGGGCTGGAAGCGATGATTCGCGCCATCCGCGCCAAAGCTGCAATCATTAGCTAGACTTACAGGACAGCATTCATTCTGTTTCGCGAGGTGGTTCCCGCCTCGCTGGTTTTTCAGCTTTCTGGCGTTCTGTCAGTGAATAAGGAATCTCAGCATGAAGCGCGCGTCTCTAATAACACTCTTACTCCTTGGTTCGCTCGGCGCTCTTAATTCGGCCAGTGCGATGGATTATCCGTTACCGCCCGCAGGCAGCCGTCTGATTGGGCAAAATCAAACCTACACAATACAGGAAGGGGATACCAAACTTCAGACCATCGCACGTCGGTTTAATACTGCGGCACAGCTCATCCTTGAAACCAATAATACCATTGCGCCGGTAAACCCTGCGCCGGGAACGGTGATTACCATTCCATCCCAGATGCTGCTTCCGGACACGCCACGCGAAGGTATTGTGGTGAACCTGGCCGAGTTACGGCTTTACTACTATCCGCCGGGGGGGAATATCGTCCAGGTCTTCCCGCTGGGGATTGGACAGCTGGGGCTGGAGACGCCGGTCACGACGACCCGCGTGAGCCAGAAGATCCCTAATCCAACCTGGACCCCGACGCCGGGCATCAGAGCGCGCTCTCTGGAACAGGGCATTAAATTGCCGCCGGTCGTACCCGCCGGGCCAAATAACCCGCTGGGGCGCTTTGCACTGCGTTTAGGCGTGGGCAATGGGGAATATCTCATCCACGGTACCAGTGCGCCGGACAGCGTTGGTCTGCGGGTGAGTTCAGGCTGTATGCGCATGAATGCCCCGGACATTAAAGCCCTGTTCGAACAGGTGCGGGTCGGCACACGGGTGCAGATTATTAATGAGCCGGTGAAGTTCTCCGTCGAGCCGGATGGCAAACGCTATATTGAAGTGCATCGTCCGCTGGCGCAGGTGGAGGGAGAAAACCCGCAGATTACACCTATTACCCATTCCGCTGACTTTGCCTCGTTTGTTTCTCAGGCAGGAAGTGACAAAGCGCTTATTGATAAAGCCTTGTCGCGCCGGGCGGGGATCCCGGTCGCCGTATCGGCGGCTAACGGCCCGTCGGCCAGCAACAACGTGCAGTCCGTGCAGAACAGCCGTGTCTCTGCTGCGGTAACGGAAGAGGATGGCGAGAAGGTGACGCAGTAGGGGGTTTGACGCAGGCAAAAAAAATGGCGCACAATGTGCGCCATTTTATTAACAGGTACTATTACTTACGGTATTTAGTAGCCTGGTTGTCCAGACGCTGGTTAGCGCGAGCTGCGTCGTCTTTAGCAGCCTGAACGTCGGAACGCATTGCGTTCACGTCGTTGCTCAGCTGGTCAACTTTAGCGTTCAGAGTCTGAACGTCAGAAGACAGCTGATCGATTTTAGCGTTGCTGGAGCAACCTGCCAGCAGAGTAGAACCCAGGATTACCGCGCCCAGTACCAGTTTAGTACGATTCATTATTAATACCCTCTAGATTGAGTTAATCTCCATGTAGCGTTACAAGTATTACACAAACTTTTTTGGGTTGAGAATATTTTTTTGATGGGAATACGCCTATTTTTGATCGTTCGCTCAAAGAAGCAACGAATTCGGCATTTTTGTCGAAAAAGCTATGTTAAAAAAGGCATTTTTCATCGGATTCATCTTACATAAATCGCGATTAAATAGAAAAACCCGATTTGCTTTTTGAATAGAGTTGGCTAATACCACGAATAAAAAAAGCGCCCCGAAGGACGCTTTTTATCAAAAACTAATTCGTTTGAACATTATTACAGCACGTGAACAGAGGCGGTATTGGTTGTACCACTCGGTACCAGTGCACCCGAGACCATTACCACCACGTCGCCTTTCTGTGCCAGGCCGCTTTCCAGCGCCAGTTCTTTACCCTGAATATAGAAATCGTCAGTAGAGGCGATCTCTTTCACCAGGTGCGCAACAACACCTTTGCTCAGCACCAGCTGACGCGCAGTGGTTTCATTGGTGGTCAGCGCCAGGATAGTAGCATCCGGGAAGTATTTACGTACGGCACGCGCAGATTTACCGCCCTGCGTTGCAACCACGATCAGTGGCGCTTCCAGCTTCTCAGCCGTTTCTACCGCACCGCGGCAGACCGCTTCAGTGATGCGCAGTTTGCGGCTGTCGTTGTTGAAGTCCAGACGGCTGGTCATCACGCGGTCAGTACGTTCGCAGATGGTGGCCATGATGGACACCGCTTCCAGCGGATATTTACCTTTTGCGGATTCGCCAGACAGCATGACGGCATCAGTACCGTCGAGGATGGCGTTCGCCACGTCGCCTGCTTCTGCGCGGGTTGGACGTGGGTTTTTGATCATGGAGTCCAGCATCTGGGTGGCAGTGATAACCACTTTACGTGCGCGGACACATTTCTCGATCATCATCTTCTGCGCGAAGATCACTTCTTCAACCGGGATTTCAACACCCAGGTCGCCACGCGCAACCATGATACCGTCAGACGCTTCGAGGATTTCGTCGAAGTTGTTCAGGCCTTCCTGGTTTTCGATTTTGGAGATGATCTGGATCTTCTCGCCGCCGTGCGCTTTCAGGTGCTCACGGATTTCAACCACGTCGGAACGTTTACGGATGAAGGAGGCAGCAACGAAATCAACGCCTTGCTCGCAGCCGAAGATCAGGTCTTGCTTGTCTTTTTCAGCCAGTGCTGGCAGCGCGATGGAAACGCCTGGCAGGTTAACGCCTTTGTTTTCGCCCAGGTCGCCGTTGTTCAGCACTTTACAGATGACTTTGTTGCCTTCGATGGCGGTCACTTCCATTCCGATCAGACCATCGTCTACCAGCACGGTGTTACCCACAGACAGATCGCTGGTGAAGCCTTCATAGGTTACCGCAACGATTTCGCTGTTACCGACCACAGACTTGTCAGTGGTGAAGGTGAAGGTCTGGCCCGCTTTCAGGGAGACGTCGTTACCACCTTCCAGTTTGATGGTGCGGATTTCAGGACCTTTGGTATCCAGCAGGATGGCGGCTTTTTTACCGGTCTTGCTCATGACGTTGCGCAAGTTCTGGATACGCTGACCATGTTCAGCGTAGTCACCGTGAGAGAAGTTCAGACGCATAACGTTCATGCCGGCGTCCAGCATTTTGGTCAGCATCTCTTCAGATTCGGTTTTCGGGCCGATGGTACAAACAATTTTCGTCTTTTTCATGACAGTCTTAGTCTTTAAGTTGGGAAGGATATGGAAATCTCGCTCCGGGGGCGCACCGCCGCGGAGTCAAACCTGTGTTGCAAAAGAGTATATGACACGCACTAAGGATAGGAGACATCAAATGAGCGTGCAGAAGAAAGTGTGCCTGAGTGACAGCCCAACGAAGGATAGGAGAAGTTGTACGTTGTTTTTTGTATTCCAAGCGCTGAAACCATTCACCAGGGATTTAGCGCGCATTATACGCTGATTTTAAGATAAAAGGAAAATGGAAACGGTGTTTCAGAAATAATCTGTGCAGTTTCACATAATATTGTTATCAATGCGTTAAGGCATAATGACATCTTATGGCGGCAGGCGAGGGGCCTGCCGCCTTTTGCTTATTTTTCCAGCGCCTGACTCAGATCGGCAATCAGATCGTCTGCCTCTTCGATCCCCACGGACAGGCGGATCAGCTGCGGCACAATGCCGTTAGCCAGACGCTGCTCGCGCGGGATTGAGGCGTGGGTCATGCTGTAGGGCTGGCTCACCAGGCTTTCCACACCGCCGAGACTTTCTGCGAGGGTGAACAGCTTCAGCTTGCGGATCACCTCCGTCGCACGTTGCGCATCACCTTTCACCACGACGGAAATCATCCCGCCCGGCAGCGCCATTTGCCTGCGGGCGAGCTGATAGTGCGGGTGCGAATCCAGCCCCGGATAGAACACCTTTTCGACCTGCGGCTGCTGCGCAAGCCATTGCGCAATCGCCAGCGCGTTGCTGCTGTGCTTTTCCATCCGCAGAGCCAGGGTACGCATTCCGCGCAGCGTCAGAAAACTGCTGAAGGGATCGAGCACGCCGCCGATGGCGTTTTGCAGATAACCCAACCGTTCCGCCAGCGCCGGGTTATCGCCCACCACCGCCAGCCCGGCTACTACGTCGGAATGGCCGTTCAGGTATTTGGTGGCGGAGTGCACCACGATATCAAAACCCAGCTCCAGCGGACGGTGAATGACCGGGGAGGCGAAGGTGTTATCCGCCACGCTTATCACGTTATGGCGGCGGGCAATGGCCCCGATGGCTGCCAGGTCGGCCAGTTTCAGCAGCGGATTAGTCGGCGTCTCCACCCAGATCATGCGCGTTTGGGGACCAATGGCGGCTTCCAGCGCGGCCAGATCGTCGGGCTTTACCCAACTGACCCGCAGCCCGGTGCTGCGCTTACGCACGTTTTCAATCAGACGGTAGGTGCCGCCATACACGTCATCAATGGCGACGATATGGCTGTCTTTATCCAGCAGCTCCAGTACGGTGGAAATGGCGGCCAGACCGGAGGCAAAAGCATAGCCGCGCGTGCCGCCTTCCAGTTCGGCGATGGCGGTTTCCAGCGCATGGCGGGTAGGATTGCCGCTACGGGAATATTCGTAGCCGGTATGCTCCCCGGGCGACGGTTGCGCAAACGTCGAGGTGGCGTAAATGGGCGGCATGACCGCGCCGTGTTGATCGTTAACCTGGCCGCTGTGTACGCTGAGCGTGGCGAGATTTTTCATTCTTGTTTCCTTATTGCTGTAGACGGTTGCGCCAGGCGGTGAGGAGATCGCTGCGGGTGATCAGACCCAGAAAACGATCATTGTCATTAATCACCGCCACCAGACCGCGGTCGAAGATGGCGTGCAGGGCACTTTCCGGCGCGTGCTTATCGAGAATCTCCACCTGTTGCGTCATGGCCGCCGTGACGGGGAGGGCAAAGCGAGCCCCGTCGCCGCCAATGTGGCGCAGCAGATCCCACTCATCAATAATGCCCACCACCTTGCCGTTCTCCAGCACCGGCAACTGCGAGATGTCATACAGGCGCATGCGTGCCAGTACGGTGGAAAGCGTGTCGTCCGGGGCGGCGGTGACGGTGGCGCCCTCGTCGTGGCGCAGTGCAATGTAGTCAGAGAGATCGCCTGCCTGCGGGCGGGACATCAGCCCCTGCTGGCGCATCCAGTCATCGTTGAACATCTTTGAGAGGTATTTGTTGCCGCTGTCGCAGGCGAAGGTCACCACGCGTTTCGGCGTGGTCTGTGCCTGGCAATACTTCAGCGCGGCTGCCAGCAGAGTTCCGCTGGAGGAGCCAGCCAGAATGCCTTCCGTTTTCAGCAGCTCGCGCGCGGTGGCGAACGCGTCGCGGTCGGTGATGCGACAGGCGCGATTCACCCGGTCAATGTGGGCCAGTGGCGGAATAAAGTCTTCGCCAATTCCCTCAACCAGCCAGGAGCCCGCGTCGCGGTAGCGTCCGGTTTCCACCTGGTCGGCCAGAACCGATCCTGCCGGGTCTGCGAGGACAAACTCCGTGTGCGGCGAGTGTTCGGCGAACCACGCCTGCAGGCCACCCAGCGTGCCGCCTGACCCCACGCCCACCACGATGGCGTCGATCCTGCCGTTAAGCTGTTCAAACAGCTCCGGCGCGGTGGTGGTACGGTGCGCCAGCGGATTGGCTTCGTTGTTGAACTGGTCGATGTAAAACGCGCCGGGCAGTTCACTCGCCAGACGCCGGGCGTAATCCTGGTAATAGGCGGGATGGCCCTTATTGACGTCCGAACGCGTCAGTACCACCTGGGCACCCAGCGCGCGAAGGTGGAAGATTTTCTCGCGGCTCATTTTGTCCGGTACCACCAGGATCAGCGAATAGCCTTTCTGGGCGGCGATCAGGGCCAGACCCAGGCCGGTATTTCCCGCCGTGGCCTCAATAATCGTGCCGCCCGGCTGCAGCTGGCCGGTGCGCTCCGCTTCATTAATCATCGACAGCGCCACGCGGTCCTTTATAGAGCCACCCGGGTTCTGGTTCTCCAGTTTCAGAAACAGCGAGCAGAGGCCGGTGTCCAGTTTATGCAGCTGGATAACCGGTGTATGGCCAATCAGTTCAGTGACGGAGTGGTAAATCGTCATGGTTTTTTCCTTTCAGGAGGTCATGACGGGATGATAGGGCGGTGAAAATTTCGCAAGAAAGAACGAATCTCTGCTTTTTAGAACAGAAAAGAATATAAATGGTGTTTTTGGATGTCAGGATAGCAAGACGTAAAGTGCTCCGGATGTGAGGATGGCTATATCAACAGGATATGTTGAAAAAATGCGCGTTTTTGGCGTGGGTCGCCCCTGACATATGCATCGTGCAGATAAACATTGCTGAAATTGGTCTAAACGGGTCCCGCCCGCGACAGGCAGTGTTTATTCCCGCTGGTTATAACACATGCTTTTTTGTTCATTTAAAAGCAAGTAACGGCTGATTACTATCGTTTGGACATCCATACTTCTAAACCGCCAGGGCGGACGGATAACGAATAAGAATGATTGTTCTCAGCAATATTTCGAAGGTCTTTGACAACGGCAAGGTGGCGCTCACGGCCGTTGATAACGTCAATCTGACGATTGAGCAGGGGCAGATATACGGCATTATTGGCTACAGCGGCGCGGGGAAAAGTACGCTTATCCGCCTGTTAAATGGCCTGGAAAAACCGAGCAGCGGCAGCGTGACCATTAACGGTCAGGACATTTCTGCCGCAAAGGGGGAAGCGCTGCGACAGGCGCGTCTGAAGATCAGCATGGTGTTCCAGCACTTCAACCTGCTGTGGTCGCGAACGGTAGCGGAAAACATTGCCTTTTCGATGCAGATCGCCGGGGTGCCAAAGGCCAGGATTCAGGCCCGCGTGGCCGAGCTGGTGGAACTGGTCGGGCTGAAAGGCCGTGAAAATGCGTATCCGTCGCAGCTGAGCGGCGGGCAAAAGCAGCGCGTGGGCATTGCGCGTGCGCTGGCGAACAACCCGGATGTATTGCTCTGTGACGAAGCCACCTCTGCGCTCGATCCACAGACCACCGATCAGATCCTCGATCTGCTGCTGGACATAAACCGTCGTTTCAGGCTGACCATCGTCCTCATCACCCACGAGATGCACGTGGTGCGCAAAATCTGTGACCGGGTGGCGGTGATGGAGAACGGTAAAGTGGTGGAAGAGGGCGACGTGCTGAGCGTTTTTACCCATCCGCGGCAGCCGATTACGCAGCAGTTTGTCCGCCAGGTGAGCCAGTACGCCGAGGAAGAGACCTTTAATACCGAGCTGGCAAACGATCTGGAAGGGACGGTCATCCGTCTGACCTTCACCGGGCACAGCACACATAAACCGATTGTGGGTGAATTGACGCTGCGCTACGGCCTGCCGTTTAACATTCTGCACGGAAAAATGACCCAGACGGCGCACGGCGTGTTTGGCCAGCTGTGGGTACACGTGGTGGCATCCGATGAACAACTGAACAATATCCTCGCCGACCTGAAGCACAGCGATATTGAAGGCGAGGTGATTAAACATGGCTGAGAATCTCTTTCCGCATCTGAAGTGGGATCAGCTCTGGGCGGCAACGCTTGAGACGCTGTACATGACCGCGCTCTCCGGTGTGGCGACCTTTGTGCTGGGGATCGTACTGGGTCTGGCGCTGTTTTTAACCGCCCGCGGCGGATTGTTCCACAACCGCACGGTCTATAGCGTCATTTCAATTGTGGTGAACGTGTTCCGCTCTATCCCGTTCATCATTCTGATTGTTTTGCTGATCCCGTTCACCAAGACCGTTGTTGGCACCATCCTGGGAGCTAACGCGGCACTGCCTGCCCTGATTGTGGGCGCCGCACCGTTCTACGCCCGTCTGGTGGAGATCGCCCTGCGTGAAGTGGACAAAGGGGTCATAGAAGCAACGCGCTCAATGGGGGCACGACTGAGCACCTTAGTGTTTCGGGTTTTACTGCCGGAATCATCACCCGCACTGGTTTCTGGTATTACGGTGACGCTGATTGCGCTGGTGAGCTACAGCGCAATGGCCGGGGTGATTGGCGCCGGTGGGTTGGGAAATCTGGCTTATCTGGAAGGATTCCAGCGCAACCATGGTGACGTCACGCTGGTGGCAACGGTGACCATTTTGATCATCGTTTTTGTTATCCAGTTCTGTGGCGACATCATTACCTCACTGTTAGATAAACGCTAATAAATACACACAGGAACCATCATCATGAAAAAGACACTGACACTGATCGCCGCAGCAACCCTCAGCGTCCTGAGCTTTGCCTCCTGGGCTGACACCCTCACCGTGGGCGCGTCGAATACGCCACATGCTGAAATTCTTGAGCAGGCGAAGCCGATTCTGGCGAAGCAGGGTATCGACCTGGAGATCAAACCGTTCCAGGACTACATTCTGCCCAACACTGCCCTGGCGGGTCATGACATTGACGCGAACTACTTCCAGCACATCCCTTACCTGAACAGCGTGCTGAAAGATCACGAAGGCGATAAGGATTATGATTTTGTCAGCGCAGGCGCGATCCACATCGAGCCCATCGGCATCTACTCCAAAAAATACAAGTCGCTGAAAGACCTGCCGGAAGGCGGCAAAATCATCATGCGTGATGCCGTTTCTGAAGAGGGGCGTATTCTCTCTATCTTCGAAAAAGAAGGGGTGATCAAGCTGAAGCCTGGCATCGACAAAGTGACCGCGCGCATCAGCGACATCGTGGAGAACCCGAAAAAGCTGCAGTTCACCCCTAACGTGGAAGCGTCTCTGCTGCCGCAGATGTATAACAACGATGAAGGCGCGGCGGTTGTGATCAACGCCAACTACGCGATTGACGCCGGTCTGGATCCGGTTCACGACCCGATTGCAGTTGAGAGCGGTGAAAACAACCCGTATGCCAATATCATTACCGTGCATCGCGGTGACGAGAAGAAGAAAGATATCGTTGCGCTGGTGAACGTGCTGCACTCCAAAGAGATTCAGGACTGGATCCGCACCAAGTACAAAGGCGCGGTGATCCCGGTAAATAACTAATTAACTGATTTAGCTTAGGAAGCCCGGTGAGTTTCTCGCCGGGCTTCTTTTTTGTATCCGGGCGAGGGATCATTTAAGCTGACGGTTTAGGGCAACGGAGTGGAGCGCCATGGGCAATGTGACCAAAGACGAAGAGCTGTACCAGGAGATGTGTCGGGTGGTAGGGAAGGTCGTTCTGGAGATGCGTGACTTAGGGCAGGAACCCAAGCATATCGTGATTGCCGGGGTACTGCGTACGGCGCTGGCGAACCAGCGCGTAAAACGAAGCGAGTTAACCACTCAGGCGATGGAGACAGTGGTGAAGGCGCTGGCCGGGTAAGGCACCAGCGTTTCGCGAGTTACTCAAATCCTGCATATCAACTGTCGTTATTGTTATTTCCCCTTCCTGATGGAGGCGTGTTTTACTGAAGTCAGGTAAAGCGAGAGGGGTAAAGACGATGAAAAAGTGGATAAGCACGTTACGGCGGTTTTTTGCGGCCCGTCCCGCGAATGCGGAGAACAGCGCGCAACGTGTTCTTGAGTCGATACTACCTGTCGCCAGTCTGTATGGCGTGGACGTGGCCAACATTGACCCGGAGTGGTTCCATGATAAAACGCCACGCTGAACTGCGCCGCACGCGCGAAATGTACTGGAATGAGCTGTGCATCGATGCTGTAAAGCGTGGATGAGCGGAAAAATACGCTGGGAAATCCTCGGTTAACGCAGACCGTTTTGTTACCAATATCTCCTTTTACAGATGGAGATGAAGATGAAACGGACTGTATTCACGCCCGCCCTTTTAACCACCGCGTTACTGATTGCCATGCAGGCGGCCCATGCCGGGCCACAGGCGCATGTGGTCTGCAGTTACTCCCACACCCTCGGCGATGACGCCATCATGATGTTTGGTATGCCCAACCAGGCCATGTGGCACGATTTCTTTGGCAATACCCATACCGATGCCTTTTCAACCCGGGAAACCTTGCGCCAGCATGAAGAGACGACCTGTGATAACAAGGCTGACGGCTCTGCCTACTGGGCGCCTTCTCTGAGATTACCCGACGGAACGGTGGTCAAACCGGCCTACCAAAAAACCTATTATCAGGCCTCGAAGGTTGATGCCTATCCCTTGCACCCGTTCCCGGCCGGGCTGTCGCTGCTCGCCGGGGATCATCACGGCAGCACGCCCAACCCCCATATCAGCTTTTTATGCGCGAACGGGAATGGCTATAGCAGCAAAATCGGGGAGGTGTGCGGGCTGCGTAAAGCTAACGATGCCGTCCAGTTTAATATTGGCATTCAATTTCCGAACTGCTGGGACGGTGTGAATCTGAAGCCCGACCACGGTCTGGCCAATGCGACGTATGACGTTAACGGCCAATGCCCGAGCGCGTTCCCGGTAAAAATTCCAACGGTTAATATGAATGTGGCTTACGTGCTGCATGGTATTACCCGCCTGGACACCCGTCAGGCGCAACTGTCGCTCGATCCGGTGATGCAGGGGGCTGAACGTGAAGAACGCTGGGGTAGCCTCTACACGGCGCATGCCGATTTCATGAACGGCTGGACGGACGATGCCGCCCGCTTTATGACCGAACGCTGCATGAACCGCGGTATGGATTGTGGTTCAACCGTGCCCTATGGTTATTTTATGGCGAAGGCCAATGTCTGGCTCAGCAGTCTTGAACCGAACATCACTCAGCCTTCACCGCAGGTGTTACTGGTAGAAGATAACTGGCAGAACGGTGGACGCACAAAAAACAGCGAGACGCTGAGCCTGGTAAAATTCCATATCCCACCGCTGCCCGCCGGGCAGGATCCGTCCTTGTTTAAATACCGCATCCGTATTTTCGGTGGGAAGGTAGAAAACAATGGGGCTGATCAGATTTTCTTTTATCCGGCCAGTAATGACTGGGATCCTGCGACCGTGAAGTGGTCGTCGCGTCCGGCCTGTAATTACCGTTCCGATGCCGTGCTTTATCTGAACCATGTTCGTGAATACCGGATGGTCGACGTGGATAAAGCCGTGCGTAAGGCGCTGGCGGAAGGGAAAACCGAGATCTCGTGGTATATCGGTGGCGATCGCCAGGGGAATCATTATCAGTTTGAACCAGCCTCATCACCAGACGGGGTAATGCTCATGCTGACTGGCTTTAAACATACGCCGGAGGTCTGACCCCACGTTTTTTTGTTCTTAACAGGGTTAGCTGGTAAGGTCTCGGCATTCGCCACTGCCCCTGTTAACGCAATGACCACCAACAGCATGATGAAACGCGCTATCGTTCTTTGGGCGATAGCGTGCACGCTCAGCGGCGTACTGCTCTACGCCGAACAAATTCGCCGTCAGTTCTGGGAGCGAGACCGTGAGTTCTCGGCGTTATTCTCCGAATTAAGCGCGGTCCTGACGCAAAATGAATCGGTCTTACCGCTTCTGAATGGCGATGAAGACATTGCCGCCCTGCGCAAAAAATTCCCCCATCTGCTCGCCCTGGAAAAAACGACGGGACGCCCACTGGATGCGGCGCGGGTGGAGCCTGCCCACGAGATGCAGTACTGGCTTTATAACCCCTGGCGTCAGATCCGCGTGCGGGTGGATCTCGGCCCGATTCTGAATGCGCATCATCCGTTTACCCACCTTGGGATCCGCTTCATACCGACCGGAGAAGAACGGCCCTCTGACGCATTCTGGCACTGGCAACGCACCTTCCCGCAACATACGCAACCTTTTACGCTTGAAGCGGATTCCCGGCCGGACTGGTTTGGCGTCTCCTGGTCTGTTTACCCTTTACTGTTTATCGGCTGGGGGATAGTGATTGCGCTGGCAAACGTGGTGCTCTGGCAGCGTAAAGCGCGTAAAGACGCCGAGCAAAGGGCGCGCTATTACCAGCACGCCAGGCTCAATACCCTGGGGGAGATCACCGCAGGTATTGTGCATGAGATAAACCAGCCGCTGACCGCCGTCCAGACGTGGATCCAGGGCGCGCAGCGTCAGTTACAGCAGGAAAACGGCCAGGCCGTGTCGCAGGCGCTGTCGGCTGCGCTGACACAAACGCAGCGTATTAGCGCATTATTAACCCGTTTTCGTGAGCACGTTGTGAAGGAGAAAGTCACCCTGCGGGAAACCGATCTGGCAGCATGCTGGCTACAGGTGGTGAACTTACTTGAGCATGAGCGCAGGGCTGAACATATCTCGGTCAGTCATGCGTTTGCCCCCGGGGCCACCACCGTGCTGGCCGACCCGCTCTGGCTGGAGCAGGTGCTGCATAATCTGCTCAGCAATGCGATTCAGGCCCAACAGGCGAGTCCTGCTGGCTGGGTAAAGATTGAAAGCCACAAAACCGAGAGCGGCATTCAGATTACCGTGACGGACGGCGGGCCCGGCTTTAGCCCGGAGGCGTTACAAAATGCCTTTATGCCGTTTTACAGCGGCCGGGAAGAGGGCATTGGACTGGGAATGACCTTAACGGAATCATTAATGACGCGTATGAATGGATCGATTACGCTGGGCAATGCGCCGCAGGGCGGGGCACAGATCCGGCTACAACTGGCAAACGGAAAGGAGGCTACGGTTGGATAACACAATCTGGCTGATTGATGATGATGAATCCATCAGAGAGTCGATGGCGTTTTTGCTTTCGGGCATGGGGTGGCCGGTCAGGACGTTTGAAAGCGTTGATGCCTTTACCGCAGCCCATGCACGGGACACAGAGCTGGTAGGCTGCATGCTGCTGGATATGAGGATGCCGGGCAAAGGCGGGCTCACCTGGCTTGAGGAGGGGAAATGGCCCTGGCCCCTGCTGCCGGTGATCATCATGACCGGGCACGGGACCGTAGATGCCTGTCGTCGGGCATTTCGCAACGGCGTGTTTGAGTTTTTCACCAAACCGCTGGATGCCGATAAGCTTATTGAAACGGTAGGATTAGCCTTTGAGGAGAGCCAGCGCCGGTTTGCCGGCTGGCAGGAAACCTCCAGGGTGAAAGCGCGCTTCGCACAATTAACCGCGCGGGAGCATGAGGTGCTGGGGGAGTTGATGAAAGGGCTCAGCAATAAAGAGGTGGCCGCCCGGCTGAATCTCTCGCCACGGACGGTGGAAGCGCACCGCGCGGCGGCGTTTACCAAGCTTGGCGTCGGCAGTCTGGTTCAGGCAATACGCGAATACGATAA
Organism: Enterobacter sp. 03-F-07-AD-ECC; assembly: GCF_047530935.1. NCBI lineage: Bacteria > Pseudomonadati > Pseudomonadota > Gammaproteobacteria > Enterobacterales > Enterobacteriaceae > Enterobacter > Enterobacter sp. 03-F-07-AD-ECC. The sequence continues at coordinate 169,663 of NZ_JBLKBZ010000007.1, forward strand.
ATTGCAATCCGTATAACTACCAGGTTGAGTGCGTATTCAACCGAATTATGTTTCATCGCCCGGCGGGGTACGCTCTGCCACGTATCCCAACACGCGAGGAAGTGCGATGAAAAAATTAATGATGGTTGCGGCACTGGCCGCAGGTAGCGTAAGTCTGACGGCACAAGCCGATACGTTAAACCAAAAGAGTCTCTCGCTGGCGCAGGCGAATGCGCTGGCCACGTCCGCCATTCAGGCGTGTACGGCAAAGAATTATCAGGTGACGGTCACCGTGGTTGACCGTGCGGGCGTGGTGAAAGCCGTGCAGCGTACGGACAATGCCGGTCCTCATACGGTTAAAGCCAGCGAAATGAAAGCCTGGACGGCGCTCAGCGCAAAGAATGCCTCAGGCAAAGTGATGGAAGCGGCGCAGAGCAACGCTGGCGCGCAAAACATGCGTGATATTCCGGGCTTCCTGCTGCTGGCGGGCGGCCTGCCGGTGAAAGAGGGCGATGAGGTGATCGGGGCGATTGGCATCGGCGGTGCGCCGGGCGGTCATCTTGATGAAGCCTGCGCGCAGGCGGCCATTGACGGGCTGAAAAAGTAACATAAAAAAAGCACCGGGTTAACCGGTGCTTTTTCATCAGATCTTGCAGGCATCGCCGCAGTCGTCATCCGCAACAATCGCCTGGGCTTTTTTATCTGCGTCGTCCAGACGTTCCGCATTACGCTCTTCTGCTTCATCCAGTCCGTTAAAGACCAGGTTTTCGAGATCAATTTCCATGTGGCACCTGCTTTGTTCAGTTTTTGATACTGGCACAGTATAGGGCAAAAAAGGCCAGCAATGTACCTCGCAGCACATATGGATAATCCCTGCCATACTCTCTGCTTTATGGCTGAGGAATGCATATGATGACACTCTGCAAAACCTGTGGTACTGCGTATGACGCCACGCCGGAAACATGCCCGATTTGCGAGGATGAACGCCAGTATGTTCCGCACAGCGGCCAGGCGTGGATTGACTTTGCTACCGTGACTTCCACCCACAGCAACAAATGGCAGCAACTGGAGCCACAGCTGTTGAGTATCAAAACGGTGCCTGCCTTTGCGATTAACCAGCGCGCGCTGCTTTTACGTACCCCACACGGCAATATTCTCTGGGACTGTATTGCCAACCTCGACCCGGCAACCAAAACGCTCATTACCGCGCTCGGCGGCATCAGCGCGATTGCGATCTCGCACCCACACTATTACACCACCATGCAGACCTGGGCTGCGGTATTTAATGCACCGGTGTACCTGCACGCCAGCGACAGAGAGTGGGTCATGCGCGGCAGTCCTGCCATTCAGTTCTGGGAAGGGGATGCGCTGGAACTATTTCCGTCGGTCACCTTGTTGCGTCTGGGGGGACATTTTGCAGGCGGTACGGTGCTGCACTGGCAGGAGGGCGAAGGCGTATTGCTGGCGGGGGATATTCTTCAGGTCACGCCCGGAAAAGACGCCGTTTCGTTTATGTGGAGCTACCCGAATATGCTGCCGCTGCCAGCCCGCACCGTTGAGCGGATTACCGGTCTTCTGGAAGGCAAAAAATTTGCCCGCCTGTACGGTGCCTTTGAGGGACAAAACATCCCGGCAAACGCGGATGAGATTGTGCAGCGGTCAGGCCAGAAATATATTGCTTGTCTCAGGTAAAGCACGATGGGTAAACTTCATGAGTGTGATCCCGATCATACCTAAACTACAACAGATAAAAGAGAAATTGCTATGCAACATATCATTGAAGGTTTCCTCAACTTTCAAAAAGAGATTTTCCCGCAACGTAAAGAGCTCTTCCGCAGTTTAGCGTCCAGCCAGAATCCCAAAGCGCTGTTCATCTCATGCTCCGACAGCCGTCTGGTACCAGAACTGGTCACTCAGCAAGAGCCAGGACAGCTCTTTGTCATTCGAAATGCTGGCAACATTGTGCCGCCGTTCGGGCCAGAGCCGGGCGGTGTCTCCGCAACCATCGAATATGCCGTTGTGGCGCTGGGCGTGACGGATATCGTGATTTGCGGTCACTCCAACTGTGGGGCGATGAAGGCGATTGCGGATAACGCGAACCTCGAGCCGATGCCTGCCGTCTCCCACTGGCTGCGTTATTCTGATGCCGCTAAAGCGGTGGTGGAGAAGAAAAGCTGGGATCAGCCGATCGACAAAGTGAATGCAATGGTGCAGGAGAACGTCTTTGCGCAGCTGAGCAACATCAAGACTCATCCATCCGTTGCTGTGGGTCTGCGCAATAACGCCCTTCGCTTGCACGGCTGGGTGTATGACATTGAGAGCGGTGAAATTCGTGCGCTGGATAAAGCGACGAAAACCTTCGTTTCTCTGTCAGAGAACCCGGAAGTGTTCTTCGAATAATGACGATCAGGGCATGGAAGCCCTGTCAGCTATCGAAATACGGCAATCTCCTGCGTAACCCAGAAGCAGGTTTTTCCGCCGCTTTCGCCATCGACCCGGCAATCTCCGCACACTCGGCCAGTCCCTGAACGAAGGGATGATCGTGCATCAGCCACGGTATCGCGCCAAACGCGATTCTCCCGCGCACCGTTTCTGGTGCTTTAAGCGTGTAATCCTCGCCAATATCAGGGATCTCGTCGCCTGTCGCCTGCAGCTGTTTGCGCAGTGTCGGGAAAGGCAGATCCTCTGTTTTCAGCGGTTTTTGCCCGCGGGCATCAATAAACACGTCAAAGAGATAGGTGTTTTCTTCAGTCGCGATCGCCGTCTGGGCACGACCGACATCCAGCGTGTAATCATCACCTAATGCGACAACGCTGATGATCCCGGCCTCGCGCAGCGCAAGCAGCCGACGGATAGACTGCGGTGGAATGGCGGCGTAGTTGTCGATAAACACCCGCGCCAGTCCCTGTTTGAAACGTTCCCGGTCCTGCTCATTAAGATGCGGCACGATCTCCTGAACCACCTCGTGCAACCGAAGCACGGTGTAGCGCCAGGGCACCGTTCGCCGCTCACGTTTGTTGCGTTCGACCTCATTCAGATTGGCTTCTGCCCAGCTAAACGGGCCATGCTGTTTGCGGTCCTCAAACCAGGCATCGCGAAGGGTGTCCGCATCCAGGGCGCGCAGCCCGATTTTCTCACACCATGCCGGGTCGGCGAGTTCCAGCTCTTTTACCATCAGGGCAAAAATACGATCCAGCAGGCCGTCAGACCCTTTGGCGATTTCATTCTCAACGACAAATTCAGTTAATACCGACAGCGGCTCGTAAGGAATAGGGCAGTAAAAATCGGCCTCAGGCAGAATGCCTGTCCGGGACATGAGGACTATTTTTAACGCCTCGCTGCCTTTATCCAGAACGAATTTGTCATCAACAAAGGCGCCATGCTGCATAACAACCGCCATGGCGGCGTCCAGTCCGCTTAATGAGGTCCCCATAATCCCCACCCGACAGGCTGGAATGTCGGCGTCCATCAACCCGGACCAGGGGCTTGGGAAGAAGGTGCGCGTGGCCTCATCCTCATCAGGCCAGACGTGGCCGGTGGCGATGACGGCAAGATTGAAGCGTTCAGGTAAGCGGCTGTTATTTACCGAAAGCGTAACGCCGTCTTTGTCGGTGGCGATATCCGTCACCTCGGCGGATTCATGGATATCGACCTGAAATCCGAGCCTGCGGGCCTCTTTGACCACCCTGAGAAAACTGTCGCGAAAATATTCCCCCAGCAGGATTCGGGGCAGAAACTGCCGGTCGTGCAGGGAAGCTTTATCGACGTGATAGCGGGCGAGATGGGCTGCACTCTGCTCTTTTAACCAGTCGAGGTAGGTCATAAAAACGGGTGGGATTTCAATGCTGGCAATATTCGCCAGCATCAGACGCGAGTTTTCATCAATTCGATAGGGCATGCCCACGCCCGCTTCCTCGGCTTTTTCGAAAATGGAAACGGCCAGTGGCGTTTTATGCTTCAGGAGCGCGTAAAAGGTGTAAATCCCTGTGGGGCCGGAGCCGATAATGGCGATTTTTTTCATCGACACTGTTCCTGCTTTTTTTGTCATATAAAAAGCGTAGCAGGAGAAAGCGTAAAAAATCAGGCGATTGGGATTATTCAGACTACAAGAAGAGGATTTGCACCATTTCAGGACTGAAATGGTGCGTCCGAGTGGACTCGAACCACCGACCCCCACCATGTCAAGGTGGTGCTCTAACCAACTGAGCTACGGACGCAGAATGGTGCGTTCAATTGGACTCGAACCAACGACCCCCACCATGTCAAGGTGGTGCTCTAACCAACTGAGCTATGAACGCAACGTGTTGTCGGTGACAACGGGGACGAATATTAGCGGCACAGCACCGCAGTGGCAAGAGGCAAAATGCATTTTTCTCTCTGATTTCACGCGATTGCTTCATTACCGCGCAAAGTGAAGAGAAAGTAGCCGCCAGCAGGCGGCTGCTGTGTATTTAACGTGCGGCGCGTTGCAAAATTACCGTGGATGGTTGACGTTGCAGGAAGCGCATACGCAGCATCATCATGATAGCCGCAGAGGTCAGACCGATGATAAAGCCGATCCAGAACCCGGCGGGCCCCATTCGATCCACCACCAGATCGGTGAGCGCGAGAATGTAACCGCTCGGCAGACCCAACACCCAGTAGGCGATGAAGGTAATAAAGAAGATGGAGCGGGTATCTTTATAACCACGCAGTACGCCGCTGCCGATCACCTGGATGGAGTCAGAGATCTGGTATACCGCTGCCAGCAGCATCAGATGCGATGCCAGCATCACCACTTCCGGGTTGCCATTATAGAGCAGGGCAATTTGCTCCCGCAGTGCGACGGTGAAAAGCGCGGTGCAGACCGCCATACAGACACCCACGCCCAGCCCGGTGCGCGCAGCCGTTTGTGCATCAAGGGTTGAGCCTTGCCCCAGACGAAAGCCGACGCGGATGGTGACCGCGGCCGCCAGCGACATCGGCAGGACGAACATCAGCGAGCTGAAGTTCAGCGCAATCTGGTGTCCGGCCACGTTCACAATGCCCAGCGGCGACACCAGCAGGGCGACCACGGCAAACAGAGTCACTTCAAAGAACAGTGCCAGTGCAATGGGCAGCCCAAGCTGTACCAGACGCATCATAATGTGCCAGTCCGGCGTGCTGAACGAACGCTCATTACGGATATCACGCAGGGAGCGGGCGTGTTTAACAAAGGTAAGTATGCTAAAGAACATCACCCAGTACACCGCCGCTGTTGCCACGCCACAGCCTACGCCGCCAAGCTCCGGCATACCAAAATGGCCGTAAATAAAGATATAGTTCACCGGAATGTTGACCAGTAAACCGATAAAGCCCATGACCATCCCCGGCTTGGTTTTTGCCAGGCCTTCGCACTGGTTACGCGCCACCTGGAAGAAGAGATAACCCGGGACACCCCAGAGCAGGGCGCGCAGATACCCCACGGCTTTGTCTGCCAGAGCCGGGTCGATATTATGCATGGCGCGAATGATATGCCCGGCGTTCCAGAGCACGATCATAATCAGTATGGAGACAAATCCAGCCAGCCAAAAGCCCTGGCGCACCTGATGGGCGATACGTTCACGTCGGCCGGAACCATTCAGCTGGGCGATAACCGGCGTGAGTGCCAGCAGCAGGCCGTGACCGAAGAGAATGGCCGGAAGCCAGATAGAGGTTCCGATTGCCACGGCGGCCATATCGGTGGCGCTGTAGCCACCGGCCATCACCGTATCCACAAATCCCATTGCGGTCTGGGCCACCTGCGCGATGATCACCGGGATAGCCAGTGCCAATAACTGCCGCGCTTCATTCATGTACTTCTGCACGTGAACACCTTTATTTTGTAGTTATATGAGAGACTAAAAAAGCCGCCGTAACTGGCAGCAAGAAGAAAAAGCAGAGGGGGTGCCAGCTATTGTAGCGGGCTTTAGCTATTAATCTAGTGAAAAAATCGCCAGAAAATGCGCTGCTCTGGCAACCTGTATTTCCAACTGTTATTGTGGTGGGATTAAACGGTGTCACCACCGTCCGGAAAATACAGGAGTTGTAAGCATGTTTACTGGTATTGTGCAGGGCACCGCTAAAGTGGTGTCCATTGATGAAAAACCTAATTTCCGTACCCACGTCGTTGAGCTGCCAGAATATATGCTGGATGGCATCGAAACCGGTGCCTCGGTTGCGCATAACGGCTGCTGCCTGACGGTGACCGAAATTAACGGCAACCAGATTAGCTTTGATTTAATGAAAGAAACGCTGCGTATCACCAACCTGGGCGAACTGGTGGTGGGCGATACCGTAAACGTAGAGCGTGCGGCGAAGTTCAGCGATGAAATTGGCGGCCACCTGATGTCGGGCCATATCATGACCACCGCCGAAGTGGCGAAAATTGTCACCTCTGAAAATAACCGTCAAATCTGGTTTAAAGTGCAGGATCCGTCATTAATGAAATACATCCTGTATAAAGGATTTATTGGTATTGATGGGATTAGCCTGACGGTCGGAGAAGTGACGCCGACGCGTTTTTGCGTGCATTTAATTCCGGAAACGCTACAGCGTACGACGCTGGGGGCGAAAAAACTGGGGCAGCGTGTGAATATCGAAATCGATCCGCAAACCCAGGCGGTCGTAGATACCGTCGAGCGTGTGCTGGCGGCGAAAGAGGCGGCCATAATAAAGGCCACCGAAGAAGAATAAAAAAATAACCCCGGATACCCGGGGTTATTTTTTAGCGCGGCACACGTAAGCCGTGTTCAATCCCGCGACTGAAGACCACCTGCCAGAGCTGAATATCACGCGCGCGGAACGCACCTGCGCAGGCATTCAGATAATAGCTGAACATCCGTTTAAATCGTTCAGAATAGTTGTCTGCAATCTCAGGCCACGCTTGCTGGAAACGTTCATGCCACGCCATAAGCGTGGTGTCGTAATCCGCGCCAAAGTTATGCCAGTCTTCCATAATGAAGTGGCTTTCGCTGGCGTTGGCAATCTGGCGAACGGAAGGCAAACAGCCATTCGGAAAGATGTATTTATTGATCCACGGGTCAACGTTATTGTCCGTGCGCTTAGAGCCTATGGTGTGCAGCAGGAAAATGCCGTCGGGTTTTAAATTACGATCCACCACCTCAAAATAGGTGTCGTAATTTTTCGGCCCCACGTGCTCAAACATGCCCACGGAAACAATGCGATCAAACTGCTCGTTGAGGTCGCGGTAATCCTGCAGACGGATATCAACGTCGAGACCCTGGCAGCGCTCCCGGGCCATTTTTTGCTGTTCGGCTGAAATGGTTACGCCGACCACGCTGACGCCGTAGTGCTTCGCCATAAAATACGCCAGACCGCCCCAGCCACAGCCGATATCCAGCACACGCATGCCGGGCTGCAGCTGCAGTTTCTCGCTAATCAGACGCAGTTTATCCTGCTGGGCTTCTTCGAGGGTTGTCGCCTTTTTCCAGTAGGCGCAGGAGTATTGCATGAAGGGATCCAGCATGCGGCTGAACAAATCGTTACCGAGGTCGTAGTGCTCTTTGCCCACGATCCACGCCCGTTTTTTGCTTTGCAGATTGAACAAACGGGCGGAGGCGACGCGCAACGTATCTTTTATATTGCGGGGGAGCTGGTTCTCCAGACCGGCGCGCAACACGCTGGCAAAGAAAATATCCAGCCGCTCGCAATCCCACCAGCCATCCATATAGCTTTCGCCCAGCCCTAACGATCCCTCGCGCAGTACGCGTTTAAAAAAATCGGGATGTTTGACCTGCGGATCGGAGGGTGAAGATCCGTTGATAGTGATGCCTGCACGACCTAACAGTTCACTGACGATCCGGGACCAGTTATCGTCCGGAACGCTGACTTCTTCTATACACGATGAACTCATAGCTTCTCCATCACCTTACTGTGATCAGAACCTTCAAACAGCGTAGACGCTTTTTATGGTTTGTGAGAAATCTCACGGTAAATACCGCGAGGCTAGTATCCGACGTAGAACAGAGGAAGGGAGATAACCCTTGCCGAAATGCCTTCCATGGTAAAACGGGAGCACTCCGGCTCCCGTTAACACTTAATATTTATCGTATTTAATCGAACCAAATTTAGTATAGGCCTCAAAATTTGGTGATTCAATAGAAAATTCTTAGCAACCTAATCACTGAAATGTTACATATTTTCCCCAGTGATTACGCGTGCGACGTCTCCGCCTGTGCGTGGTTCTCAAGCTCGCGCTGTGCGGCGGATTGCATGCGATAACCCATTACTGCCAGCGCAACGGTGACCAGCATCACGCTGGTGGTAGTTAACAGCGGGGTAGCAATCAGCGCTGACACCACCAGGCTTGCCAGGAAGCACAGGCCGAGTTGCAGGGTATTTTGCAGCGCCGCGGCGCGTCCTGTCGCCTGCGGGAAAGGACGTAACGCCTGTGCGACCACGATAGGGTAAATGGCACCGTTAGCCACCGCCATCACGCAGAACGGAATCAAAATCTCCGCCAGACCGACGCCTGGAATAAACCCAACGGCCCAGGTCGCGCCCACGCTCAAGGCAAACAGCGCCAGCAGCCAGGGCAGCATCTGCTGGCCTTCCCATTTCTGCAGCGCCGCACGGCAGCCATATCCGCCCAGCAGGAAGGCGATGGTCTGTGGGACATAGCTCAGGCCAATGGCGGCCGGGCTGTATCCCATATCGTGCAGAATAAACGGCGAGCCGGTGAGCCAGGCGAAGAAGCTCGCCGAGCAGGCGGCATAGACCAGGACGTTACCACGATACGCTTTGGCGCTCAGCAGGGAGAGGAACGTGATCGGTTTGGCGTCAGCATGCGCCTCTTTTTTATGCGCGGGCTTGAGGGCAAACGCTGGCAGCATCAGTACCAGGGTGATGGCAAACAGCGTGGCAAAAATGGCCTGCCAGTCAAAGTGCGCGAGGATCCAGCTGCCCAGCAGGGGAGCGAGGGCGGGTGACAGGCCAACCAGCGGCATAATTGTGGCGAAAATGCGGTTGGTACGGTTGGCCGGGTAGTAGTCGGTCACGAGAGCCTGCCAGGTTACCGCCGCGGCACAGACGCCGACGGCCTGCACAAAGCGCAGCACCAGCAGCCAGGTCGCATCGCGTACCCATAACATTCCCAGACAGCCTGCGGCAAAAATGGCCAGGCCCAGCAACAACACCGGTTTACGCCCGAAGCGATCGGAGAGCGGGCCCCAGAGCAGCTGTGCGATGGCAAATCCGGCGAGGAACAAACTCAGGCTGGCGCTGATGGCCGCGGCTGGCGTTTGCAGATCTTCCTGCATCGCCGCAAACGCGGGCAGGTACATATCGGTGGCCAAAAAGCCTAGCACGCTCAAACCGCCGAGCCAGACTAAAAATCCATTCCTGGGTTGCATTGTTTTATTCTCCTTGAGGAGGCAGGTAGACACTGGCGCAGAGTGTAGGGAGTGCAAAGCGGGTTGTGAAACGCTAATATTTGGCGGTTGCATTCAAATTTTTTGCAGGCAGAAAATGTGGTCAGATTATTCTCTTGAAGTGGTGGATGCTGTCGCGCGTAACGGTAGCTTTAGCGGTGCGGCACAGGAGTTGCACCGCGTCCCTTCGGCTATCAGCTACACGGTGCGGCAGCTTGAAGAGTGGCTGGCGGTTCCGCTGTTCGAACGGCGGCATCGCGATGTGGAATTAACGCCTGCTGGCGCGTGGTTTTTGAAAGAAGGGCGTTCTGTTATCAAAAAAATGCAGATCACCCGAGAACAGTGCCAGCAGATCGCCAACGGCTGGCGCGGACATCTTTCCATCGCCGTGGACAATATCGTTAAGCCAGAGCGTACCCGGCAGATGATCGTGGATTTCTATCGCCATTTTTCAGACGTTGAACTTCGTGTCTCGCAGGAGGTATTCAACGGGGTCTGGGACGCGCTGGCGGACGGCAGGGCAGAGATGGCGATTGGCGCAACCCAGGCGATCCCCGTCGGGGGGCGCTATGCGTTTCGCGATATGGGCATGTTGAGCTGGAAATGCGTCGTGGCACACGATCATCCGCTGGCTGCCCTGGAGGGACCGCTGAGTGACGACACGCTGCGCAACTGGCCGTCGCTGGTGCTGGAGGATACCTCGCGCTCGTTGCCGAAACGTATTACCTGGCTTCTTGATAACCAGCGGCGGGTGGTAGCGCCGGACTGGGAATCCTCCGCGACCTGCCTCAGCGCCGGGCTGTGCGTCGCGATGGTTCCCGTCCATTTCGCTAAGCCGAGAATCGATACCGGTGAATGGGTCGAGCTGACGCTGGAGAATCCGTTCCCGGATGCGGCCTGCTGCCTGACGTGGCAACAAAATGATGTGTCGCCCGCCATGGCATGGCTACTGGATTATCTGGGAGACAGCGAAACGCTTAACCGGGAATGGCTACGGGAGCCAGCTTAGCTGGCTCCACACGAGATTAACGACGGTAGTCGCGGAATGGACCATCCGCAACGGAACGGCGCTCGATAAGGCGCGGGTGAACTTCAATGGACTGCGACTCTTCACGTTTGTTGACGATCCTGTCCATCAGCATATTGAAGGCCGTTTCACCGAGGGAGTCCTTCGGCTGGTGGATGGTGGTCAGCGCAGGCGTAAAGAAGCGCGCGTTGCGCACGTTGTCATAGCCGATCACGGAAATATCCTGCGGCACGCGCAGGCCCAGCTCATCGGCTGCACACAGGGCCCCCATCGCCATGATGTCCCCGCCGCAGAACACCGCCGTTGGACGATGCGGCTGAGAAACGATCTGCTGCATGGCGCGGTAGCCAGACTCCGGTTCAAAGTCGCCCTGCACGATCCAGTTTTCCGGCACGGTGATCAGCGCTTCTTCCATCGCCTTCATAAACCCGGCCAGACGGCCAGCACCGGTGTTGCGCTCGAGCGGCCCCGGGATCACGCCAATTTCACGGTGACCGCGTTCAATCAGATAGCGGCCCGCCATATAACCGCCTTCGAAGGCGTTATCGATGACGGAGTCGGTAAAGTCGGCGCGCGCTTCGCCCCAGTCCATCACCACCATTGGGATATGACGATACTCTTCCAGCATAGAAAGGACAGATTCCGGGTATTCGGAACACATCACCAGCAGGCCATCCACGCGTTTTTGCGCCATCATCGACAGATAGGCGCGCTGTTTTTCAATATTGTTCCACGCGTTGCCGAGGATAAGGGTATAGCCTTTCTGGAAGCAGTTTTTCTCAACCGCTTCGATGATTTCGGCAAAATAGGCCGCTTCACTGCTGGTCGCCAGCAAACCAATGGATTTGGTGTGATTAACTTTAAGGCTACGCGCAACGGCACTCGGCGAGTAGTGCAGCTCTTTGATTGCCGCCCAGACGGCGTTGCGCGTCTCTTCCGCCACGAAGCGGGTTTTGTTAATTACATGTGATACGGTTGTAGTGGAAACGTTTGCGCGTTTTGCTACGTCTTTAATTGTTGCCATTAAATGTCACTCCAGACCATATCCTAAACTCCTGAAAACCTTGAAGGTAAACGTTTGCCTTCTCTCACCCTTATCACGCAATCTTGAATTGCGGCACGCCAGGAAAACGACACGGGACGTCAGGAGGGGGTCAATGGCCGGTACGCTAATAAATTTAGCGTGGAATTTTGTCCTATCTTGATGAAAAGGGGAAGAGCTAAAGTGGTTATCCGTTTAAATCCTGGAAGATTTTTGACGTAAATTGTGTAAAAATGAGCAAGCTCACTTTTCGTGGGGGGATTAAAAGGAGAAAAATTGATGAGTTCCGATCTGAAGTTTTCGCTGTTCACCACCGTTATTGTGCTGGCGCTGATTGTTGCTGCAGGTCTGACGGCTGCACTGCACTGATTTACGCGGAGGGGGCGTTCGCTCTCTCCCGCTCGTCCTGATTGTTACATCTCCGGCAAAAATCTTTTGCCAATTTGTTAACTTCTCATTTTTTGTGATTGATGTCATGCTTTCGGCTTCTTTGTTCTGTGTCACCACATGACACGGCATCCGGAGTTGACGCATGAAAATCAATTTTCCCCTGCTGGCCCTGGCGATTGGCGCTTTTGGGATTGGCACCACTGAATTTTCCCCTATGGGACTCTTACCGGTTATCGCCCGCGGTGTGGACGTCTCTATCCCTGCAGCCGGGATGTTAATCAGCGCCTATGCCATTGGTGTGATGGTAGGGGCACCGCTGATGACGCTGTTGCTTTCCCACCGAGCGCGCCGCAATGCGCTGATTTTCCTGATGGCTATCTTTACCCTTGGCAACGTGCTCTCCGCCATTTCGCCGGATTACACCACGCTGATGCTGTCACGTATCCTGACAAGCCTTAACCACGGCGCTTTCTTTGGGCTGGGGTCGGTGGTGGCGGCAAGCGTGGTGCCCAAACATAAGCAGGCGAGTGCCGTGGCAACCATGTTTATGGGCCTGACCATCGCCAACATTGGCGGCGTTCCTGCGGCCACCTGGCTGGGTGAGGTCATTGGCTGGCGTATGTCGTTCCTCGCAACCGCCGTACTGGGCGTTGTCGCGATGGTGGCGTTGTTCTTCTCCCTGCCGAAAGGCAGCACTGGTGAGCGTCCTGAAGTTCGTAAAGAGCTGTCGGTACTGATGCGCCCGCAGGTCCTTTCTGCGTTGCTCACCACCGTACTGGGTGCCGGGGCGATGTTTACCCTTTACACCTATATTTCGCCGGTGCTGCATGACATCACTCACGCGACGCCGATCTTTATTACCGCGATGCTGGTGCTGATTGGCGTGGGCTTCTCGATGGGTAACTATCTGGGCGGGAAATTTGCTGACCGCTCCGTGAGCGGAACGCTGAAGGGTTTTCTGACCCTGCTGATTGTCATCATGATTGCCATTCCCTGGCTGGCGCGTAATGAGTATGGCGCGGCCATTGCGATGGTCGTCTGGGGTGCGGCCACCTTTGCCGTGGTTCCGCCGCTGCAGATGCGCGTAATGCGCGTCGCGCATGAGGCGCCGGGTCTTTCATCGTCGGTGAATATTGGCGCGTTCAACCTGGGCAATGCGCTCGGTGCCGCAGCGGGTGGTGCTGTTATTTCAGGTGGTCTGGGATACAGCTTTGTGCCGGTGATGGGGGCCATTATTGCCGCGCTTGGCCTGCTGTTAGTGATGATGTCGGGTCGTAAACAGCCTGAAGCGGCCTGTGCTGCCGAATAAAAAAACGCAGAAGGGGAAACCCTTCTGCGTCTCTCTTACGCGGCGAAGTTCTTCGCCACAAAGTTCCAGTTAACCAGTGCCCAGAAGTGCTCCAGGTAGTTAGGACGCGCGTTACGGTAATCAATGTAGTATGCGTGTTCCCAGACATCCACGGTCATCAGCGGAGTCGCGCTGGTGGTCAGTGGTGTACCCGCGTTAGACGTGGAGACGATAGCCAGTTTGCCATCGGCCTCTTTTACCAGCCATGTCCAGCCAGAACCGAAGTTTTTGATTGCGGCATCGGTAAATTTCGCTTTGAACTCCGCAAAGCTGCCAAAGGCGGCGTTAATCGCAGCAGCCAGTTCGCCGGTCGGCTCGCCGCCAGCATTTGGTGCCAGGCAGTGCCAGTAGAAGGTGTGGTTCCACACCTGAGCAGCGTTGTTGAATACGCCACCGTCTGAACTGCGGACGATCTCTTCCAGCGTTTTGCCTTCAAAATCGGTGCCCTTGATCAGGTTGTTCAGGTTGGTGACATAGGTCTGGTGATGTTTGCCGTAATGATATTCCAGGGTTTCCGCAGAAATGTGCGGTGCCAGGGCGTCTTTTGCATACGGTAGTGCAGGTAATTCGAACGACATTGCTTCTCTCCTTATTGTATTTTGCGTTGCCAATAACCACACAGACAACAAGGACAGGATAGCAAATTGAAAGGGTATGCAAAAGAGGAACTTACCCTGCCGTAGTGACGGCAGGGCAGGGTTTAGCGGATGGTTTTCGGCGTCATGACGCGGCGTGCGCCGACGTAGTGACGCACCCAGTAGTCTTCGCTAAGCGAGGTGATCTGAATGTCCTGACCGCTTCGTGGGGACTGAATAAACTTCCCGTTACCCACATACACGCCGACGTGATCAGCCGTACCGCGACCCTGGGTGCGGAAGAAGACCAGATCGCCATTTTGCAGCTCGCCACGGTTAACGGGGGCGGCGTCGCGCAGGTGGTACATTTCATTGGCGGTACGCGGAATGCGGAATTTCACCAGATCTTTATAGGCGTAATACACCAGCCCGCTGCAGTCAAAACCGGTGCGGGGAGAGGTGCCACCCCAGCGATACGGTTTGCCAATTTGCCCCATCAGCTTATTCATCGCCGTTTTTTGCGCTTTCTGTACCCGAACCTTATGCGCGTCGGCAATTTTTGTCACTTTCGTGCATTTGGCTTTATGCCCTTTGCGCGTGGTGCATTTTTCCGTTACGAGGTTGGCAGCAGTTTTTGAGGCTTTACGTTTCGATGCGAGGGCAGTGCGGGAAGATGTTGATTTCGATTTGCTGGAGGCGGTCTTTTTCGTTTGAGCGGTTGTTTTTTTCTTTTCGTTCTTACTGGTAGTCTTTTTTTTACGTTCTGTGGTTTTTGCCAGATGCGTTTTTTGCACAGCAGAGTGCCGCGCCTGTTGAGAGGCGTTTGCCACTGGCGTGAAAGAGAGTGATGTAAACAGTAAAGCACAGAGCGTGATCGAGATTTTATTTATCCGCGCCACTGGGCAGTCCCCTGATAAATGCAGGTCATCAATAATACCCGCGTGTGATTTACAAAGCCCGTCGATTCTAATCCATAAAAACCCGAGAAGTTAATAGCATTTTTCAATCTAAAAACCTGTTTCGTTAGCAAGTGCAAAAAAATTCATCGATTTGTCGCACAATTGTTCACGCCCTAAGCAAAACCCTGCCTGCCGCAGGGTTAAGCACCATTTACAATGCAACTTTTCGCCACTCGCGATAAAATAGCTATACGTGACAAAAATGTTATTTTCCGATGCCAGTCTGAACCGCTACAATGTCAGACTAATGCCGTAACAGAAGTTAAAGGAAGCAAGACATGAGCACCACTATTGAAAAAATCCAGCGCCAGATCGCTGAAAACCCGATTCTGCTGTATATGAAAGGTTCTCCGAAGCTGCCAAGCTGTGGCTTCTCCGCGCAAGCGGTTCAGGCGCTGTCTGCCTGTGGTGAACGTTTTGCTTACGTTGATATCCTGCAGAACCCGGACATCCGCGCTGAGCTGCCAAAATACGCGAACTGGCCGACGTTCCCGCAGCTGTGGGTCGACGGTGAACTGGTTGGCGGTTGCGATATCCTGATTGAAATGTATCAGCGCGGCGAACTGCAGCAGCTAATCAAAGAGACGGCGGCGAAGTACAAAACCGAAGAGCCGGACGCAGAGTAATTTTCTGCGCAAACAAAAAAGCGACCTTAAGAGGTCGCTTTTTTTTATTCTTCGCTGTCGCCCATCGCCAGCGGCCAGCCGCCCAGACGCTTCCAGCGGTTGACTATTTCACAGAACAGCTCTGCGGTGCGCTCCGTATCATACAGCGCGGAGTGCGCTTGCGTGCCGTCAAACTCAATCCCGGCCGTAATACAGGCTTTTGACAAGACCGTTTGTCCCAG
Organism: Enterobacter sp. 03-F-07-AD-ECC; assembly: GCF_047530935.1. Classification (NCBI taxonomy): domain Bacteria; kingdom Pseudomonadati; phylum Pseudomonadota; class Gammaproteobacteria; order Enterobacterales; family Enterobacteriaceae; genus Enterobacter; species Enterobacter sp. 03-F-07-AD-ECC. Next base: position 185,219 of record NZ_JBLKBZ010000007.1, read on the forward strand.
CGCCAGGCCACTCAGTGCGGCGGTGTCAAAGGTCACAAACGGGTGGAAGGGGTTACGCTTAAGAGAGGCTCGCTCGGCGGCGGCCATCGTAAAGCTGTGATCGAACGTGGCGTTATGCGCCACCATAATGGCGCGGCTGCAGTTGCTCTCTTTCATGCCTTTACGCACCATTTTGAAAATGGCGTGCAGCGCGTCATATTCGCTCACCGCACCGCGCAGCGGGTTATGCGGATCGATGCCATTAAACGCCAGCGCCTCTGGCTGCAGGTTTGCGCCTTCAAAGGGCTCAACGTGGAAATGCAGCGTGGTGTCCGGTGTAAGCCAGCCCTCTTCATCCATCTTCAACGTGATGGCGGCAATTTCAAGCAGCGCATCGGTTTTAGCGTTAAATCCGGCTGTTTCGACATCAATGACAACAGGATAAAAACCACGAAAACGGTCGCACAGACCGGTAAGTTGAGCGTTATCGGACATCAGGGTCTCTTACAAGGGGAAAAAAGCAGAGCGCATTATGGCAAATTTTGGCGTGGGATGCAGTAAAACAACGGGCGCATAGTGCGCCCTGAGGGATCAGTTGCCCAGACCGCGACCGGCGTCTTTGGCTTCAATCAGCTCGATTTTATAACCGTCTGGATCTTCAACAAACGCAATCACGGTGGTGCCGCCTTTTACCGGGCCCGCTTCACGCGTGACGTTGCCACCGTTGCTGCGAATGCGTTCACAGGCTTCTGCCGCGTTGTCCACTTCCAGCGCGATGTGGCCATACGCCGTGCCCAGCTCATAGCTGTCGACGCCCCAGTTATAGGTCAGTTCGATAACCGCTTCATCCGTTTCCGGGCCGTAACCCACGAATGCCAGCGAGTATTTGTATTCCGGGTTTTCGCTGGTGCGCAGCAGCTTCATACCCAGTACGTTAGTGTAGAAATCGATGGAACGTTGCAGATCGCCAACGCGCAGCATGGTGTGAAGTAGGCGCATAATTTCCTCATTAACCAATGGAGTAGAGTATCTTTTTGAACAGAAACGATGTTTTAGTATAGCGGCGAAAGGCCGCCGCTATCAATGCACAACGGAGAGATTACAGCGTAGGGTAGTCGGTATAGCCTTCCGCGCCGCCGCCGTAGAAGCTTTCCGGGCGCTGTGGGTTCAGCGCTGCTTTCTGCTGCAGACGGGCAACCAGGTCCGGGTTGGCAATGTAATCACGACCAAAGGCCACGGCGTCGATCAACCCTTTATTAATCAGATCTTCGGCTTTCTCAGGCGTATAGGCCCCCGCACCGATGATCACCCCGTGGAAACGCTCGCGCACTTTCTGGCGGAAAGCCTCAGAGTAAGGCTGACCACCGGCCCAGTCCGGCTCGGACATGTGCAGATACGCGATACCGCGTTTCGCCAGTTCTTCAATCAGATACAGCGCGTCCGCTTCTTCGTTCGGACCGTTGTCGACGTTCTGGAACGTACCGATTGGGGAGACGCGAATACCAATACGGTCCGGGCTCCACTCCTGACAAACGGCATCAACCACTTCCAGCACCAGACGGGCGCGGTTTTCGACGTTACCGCCGTACTGGTCGGTGCGGTGGTTGGACGACGGTGAAAGGAACTGGTGCAGGAGGTATCCGTGCGCGGAGTGCAGTTCAACCAGATCAAAACCGGCTTCGCGGGCGTTAGCCACCGCCTGACGGAAATCGTTCACGATACCCGGGATCTCATCCAGCTCAAGGGCGCGTGGCGTTGAGGTATCGACGCGGATCGCGTTACCGTTTTCATCGCGCAGGGAAGTGCGGGTATTCGCATTCAGGGCCGACGCGGAAACCGGTGCCTGTCCGCCAGGCTGAATGCTGCTGTGAGATATACGACCGGTGTGCCACAGCTGAACCGCAATGCGACCCTCTTCGGCGTGAACGCCAGCGGTGATTTTCTTCCAGGCGGCAATCTGCTCCGGGCTGTGCAGGCCTGGTGCGCCGGCATATCCCTTCGCCTGTGCGGAAATCTGCGTGGCTTCAGTGATGATGAGGCCAGAGCTGGCGCGCTGACGATAGTATTCACCCATCAGTGGGGTTGGGATATCACCCGGCTCAATGCTGCGCAGACGGGTGAGTGGGGCCATAAACACGCGGTTTGGTGCGGTGACGGCGCCCACTTTCAGTGGGGTGAAAAGTTTTTCAGCTGACATAACGACTCCTGAGTAGACCAGTCGACTAGTAATTAAGTAAATAAAAACGCCTGCTACACACCAGGCGCAGTAATGCTGCTATTAACATGTGCCAGTGCGCTTTCCAGCGGCACGGCACTGCGGGAAATTTTGGCCTGCAGGTTCGCCCCTAACCAGAGCGAATATAAAACTTGCGCCTGGGTTAACGCCTCACCGGCGAAGGCCAGCGTTTTTTCACGGCGGCCGTTCTCAAGCGCCTGCGCCAGCAGGGCGATCACGCCGCTGGCACCTTTATCCATTGCCGCGCGCATATCTTCGGAGAGATCGCACACTTCTGCAGAGAGTTTTACCGTCAGGCAACCGCTGATAATGCCCTGCTGACAGAACTGGTTCAGCGTTTCCTGATAGTAGTTGAGAACACGATCCCGATAGTTTCCTTCACCACTGGCGAAATGGGTAGCCAGGCGTTGATGGTAGCTGGCATAGTGCCGCTCCAGCATCGCCACGCCAAACGCCTCTTTGGATCGGAAGTAGTGATAAAACGACCCCTTTGGCACTTCAGCGGTTTTAAGTAACTCGCTTAACCCCATACCGGTAAACCCGCGATGCATGCAAAGCCGCTCGCCGGTCGCCAGTAAATGTTCGCGTGTATCGTGTTCAGTATTTCTGCTCATGGCCAAACTCTAATAGACCGTTCGGTCTATTGCAAGGGCGTTTACTGACGACATGCGTTCAGAATATCCAGTTGTTGCTGATAAGTCGTTGATTTCACATCCATCATACCCAGTACGGTAGAGAACAGATTATCCTGCGAAACCGCATTTTTTGCTGCATAGTCGCGCAGGCACTGCGCGTTGATACCAAAGTGTTTCGCGTAGTCCGGTGATAACCAGAACATGAACGGAATGTGCGTTTGTTGCTCTGGCGCCAGCATGTATGGCGTGCCGTGCAGATAAATTCCGCTTTCGCCCAGCGATTCGCCGTGGTCGGAAAGGTAAATCAGCGCGGTGTTCATATTTGCCTGACGTGCCTTCAGCGCATCGATGGTTTTGCTGACCACGCTGTCGGTATACAGAATGGTGTTGTCATAGGTATTCATCAGCGCCTGGTGATCGCAATCCTGAATCTCATTGGTGTCGCAGGTTGGGGTGAATTTGCGGAAATTGTCCGGGTAACGGTGATAGTAAGCCGGGCCGTGGCTGCCCATCAGGTGGATAACCAGTACGGTGTCCTGTTTCAGGCCGTCCAGCACGTTGTCGAGACGGTAGAAGTTCACATCATCAATACAGGACTTGTCTTTGCAGAACTGATCCAGGTTCCACTGGGTCATATCGGTATGGGGTACGCGGTCGCAGGCACCTTTGCAGCCGCCGTCATTGTCGCGCCACAGCAGGTTAATTCCCGCGTGTTTGAGCACATCGAGCAACCCTTCCTGGTGATGCGCCAGGTCGGCATCGTATTTGCTGCGCGTCATCCCGGAGAACATGCAGGGAACGGAAACGGCCGTTTCGGTGCCGCATGACGTGGCCTGCGGGAAGTTGATGACATCCTGCTTTTTCAGTTCCGGGTTCGTTTCACGGCCATAACCATTCAGCGAGTAGTTCGCGGCACGTGAGGCTTCACCGACAACCAGCACCAGAACCGTTTTCTTGTTCTGACCTGCAATCAGCGGGCCTTTATGCGCATCTTCACCTATACGCACCAGCGTTTGGTCACCTTCGAACCAGCGCATTTTGCTGTATTTCATCATGGCGCTGACGTAGTTAGCAGGGGTGACCATCTTGACGATGCTCTTATTGTTGCGAAACAGCGACGCATAATCTTTATAAAACACGGCGGCGACGAGGATGATCACCAGCAGGGCGCCAAGCATGGCGGCAACGCGCATCAGCAGCGCATACCACCATTTTCCGGTTTGAATACGCGTCATCGCCAACACCACGGAAGGAACCAGTCCTGCTATGACAATCCACAGAATCATCTGCGGCGTGACCAGCGCTGTGGCTTCCTGAGAGTTGGTTTCGAACACGTTAACAATCATGTTCTGATCGATCACCGCGCCATAGGTATACATAAAGTACGTTGCCGCGGCACAGCCGACGGTTAAGACGATCAGCAGCGGCTTACGGATAAAGGGGATATTGAGCAGGCTGAAGACAATCACCCAGCCGCAGAACAGCACCAGCGGCACGGACGCGGCAAAAAGAATATCGTGAAGCCTTGCCGGGGCAATAATGGCCCAGCTACGTTGAATAAACAGTGCGTTTATCAGCGTAAAGAAAAGCGCACAACCCAGAGTGAATTTTATATCGTTACACTGTAACTTCTTCGTTAACCACATCGAAAAGAAACCTGTCATCATATTGATGAGGCGAGTATAGAGAGGGAAGATTAGTGAAACCTTAATGCCACAAAACTGTGGTAAAGCCCTTGCACGTGGGGCGTTTAACGTCTTCACTGTAGGTGAGTGTCGGTATTCGGAGGTGAACGTGGCAGAGCAGCTGGAGTTTTTCCCCATCCAGAGCCCGTGCCGGGGGATTTGTCAGGTGGATGAACGCGGTTATTGCCGTGGGTGTATGCGTACCCGCGACGAGCGGTTTAACTGGCAAAATTTCAGCGACACGCAAAAGCAGGAGGTGCTTCGCCTCTGCCGCCAGCGGTTTCTGCGCAAAATACGTGCAAACAAGCCGGGTGAAACCGAAGAACCCCAGCAACCTTCACTGTTTTAACACGCTTATTGCGTATACTCATGACATCACTTCCTTGAGGAAAATGTTATGGTTCAGCGTATTACCCTTGCCCCCCAGGGGCCAGAATTCTCCCGCTTTGTGATGGGTTACTGGCGCCTGATGGACTGGAATATGTCCCCCCTGCAACTGGCGAGCTTCATTGAGGAGCACCTCGATTTAGGGATCACCACCGTCGATCATGCTGACATTTATGGCGGCTATGCGTGTGAAGCGGCGTTCGGAGAAGCCCTCAAGCTGGTTCCGGCGCTGCGTGAGCGGATGGAAATTGTCACCAAATGCGGTATTGCCACGACGGCAAAACCTGAACATACCCTTGGTCATTACATTACCGACAGCGCACACATCATCAAAAGCGCCGAGCAGTCGCTGGTGAACCTGGCGACGGATCATATCGACCTGCTGCTGATCCACCGTCCCGACCCGTTAATGGATGCCGATGAGGTCGCCGAAGCCTTCCTGGCGCTGCATCAAAGCGGCAAAGTGCGTCATTTTGGCGTCTCAAACTTTACCCCGGCGCAGTTTGCGCTGCTGCAGTCTCGTCTGCCCTTTACCCTGGCCACCAACCAGGTGGAAATCTCCCCGGTGCATCAGCCATTGTTGCTGGATGGTACGCTCGATCAGCTGCAACAGCTGCGCATCCGTCCTATGGCGTGGTCCTGCCTCGGGGGCGGTCGTCTGTTCAATGACGATGAATTCCAGCCGCTGCGCAATGAGCTGGAAACCATTGCCCGTGAACTGAACGCTGAGAACATCGAACAGGTGGTTTACGCGTGGATCCTACGTCTGCCGTCGAAACCGCTACCGATTATTGGTTCCGGTAAAATTGAACGCGTGCGTTCTGCCCTGGCGGCTGAAGAGCTGCAGATGAGCCGTCAGCAGTGGTTCCGCATCCGCAAAGCTGCGCTCGGTTACGACGTTCCGTAAACCGGTAAAAATGTGACTTTCCGGTGAAATCTTTGCCTCTGGTATACACTTAAGAGGCAAAAAATAACCAGCGGAGGTCATATGAAGCGTTTTGCTCTGGCACTGGTCACGCTGGTTGTTTGCGCAGGGGCGCAGGCAGCCAGCGATGAAGTAGAAATGAATCTCGTCACCTCGCAGGGCGTAGGTCAGTCCATCGGCACAGTGAAAATCACTGAAACCGACAAAGGACTGGAATTTGCGCCCGATCTCAAGGCCCTGCCTCCCGGCGAACATGGTTTTCATGTTCATGCCAAGGGGAGTTGTCAGCCCGCGTTAAAAGAGGGTAAACCCTCGGCAGCAGAGGCGGCAGGCGGCCACCTTGACCCACAACATTCCGGTAAGCATGAGGGCCCGAACGGAATGGGCCATCTGGGCGATCTGCCCGTGCTGGTGGTAAATAATGACGGCAAAGCCACGGATCCGGTTGTGGCGCCACGCCTCAAAAAGCTGGATGAGGTGAAAGGCAAGGCGCTAATGATCCACGTCGGCGGCGACAATATGTCCGATCAGCCGAAACCGCTTGGCGGTGGCGGGGCACGCTATGCCTGCGGGGTGATCTGATCCCCAATCGTCCCCGGCGGTGGCGCTTGTTCCAGCTGCGAGAGGGAACAGTGCAGCCGCCAGATTATCGACGCTAAATCACGCGCGGCGGGCTGATGGTGGTGAGCAAGACTGTCGCAGATCCGCTGCAGTTCAGTCAGCGTCGCTTCCAGCGGGCGTTGCTGAACGCCGCGTTCACTCATCACATCGCGTAGCAGAGAGATGCACACGTCGCGCACCTGCGAGAGCGGATCGGACCGCGTCTCCCATGCGCGAAGTTGCCAGACCACGTGGGAACAGTTCAGCAGGACCACTCCCCAGCGCAGCAGCCAGCGGCGGGAAAGCGAGTCCTGGCTGTTATTGAGCTGGCTGACATGGTGGTACACCAGGGATTCATACTCACTTTCACGCAGATGCGGTTTACGGCTGAGCTGATCGACAAACCCCCGACGAAGCTCGCGGATATGGCGTCGGCTTTTACGCGCGTCTGAGCCGGGGCGTAATACGGCAAAAGCCAGCCACGCCAGACCCACGCCCAGGATTTTTGCCAGATTATCATTGAGAAAATCGGCGTAATCATAAACCGGCGGGTTTGTGACTGAGATAAACGAGCCCATAAAGACAATCAACTGACCCCAGAGCCCCGCCAGTTTGGGCATTTGCAGCTTCAGAAGCTGCATCGTGGTTAACAGCGGAAACAGAAACAGCAGGAACTGCCACAGGTCGCTTATCTGCACCATCAGGCCGAACTTGACCACAAAGCTGAACAGCGATAACAACACCAGCGTGCGCAGCAGCAGCGTAAGCGAGTTGAACGGCGAGGCGGCGACGGAGTAGAGCACGCAACTGATGGCGGCCAGCGTGAGCGCGGCGGAGCCAGATTCCCACTGCGTGGTGATGCTCCATGCCCCCACCAGCGTCAGGGCGCAAAAGGTTCGAAAACCGCTCCACAGCGCTTCCAGATAGTCAGTGTGCCGCGCCAGCGCCGGGCTACTGGGAACGGCGAATTCCGTTATCGGCGTGGCATTTTCAACGGCCTTGATCCAGCGACTGCTGCGCAGATACAGGCGGCAAAAGTAGTTCAGACGTTGCCAGAAGGCGCGGTGGCGATAATCGTACTCATCTTTCGGCGCAAGCGGGGCGATAATGCGGGCCACCGTGTAGATGTCGGCATCCGGGCGGGCAAGGGCTGCGAGCAGCGTTTCAATGATGGCGCGGGTGTTTTCCGGTGGCGTTGACCAGTTGAGTAACATCCGGCGCAGGCTGGAGATCGCACTGGTCATCCGTAGCTGCTGGTGAAGCAGGTAGTTCAGCAGGGTATTCTGGCGGCGAAAACGATAATGGCTCCAGAAGGCCTGAATGCGTAACAGATTCATGGTCAGGATCTGACCAATCACCTTTTCATGCGCCAGGCGAATCTCATCGTTTGTATCCGGCTGCCAGAGCAGGCTCGCATGTTCCAGCAAGCGGGTATGCATGGTCTTCAGCGCCGTGATAAGCGCGGTGCCGTCGGAGGTGCTGGGCAGGATCATCATCATAAACCCGCCGCTCAGAATACCGACAATAACTTCACAGACGCGCGCCTGGGCGATATCCCATAACTCGGTGGTATCAAGAACGTTAACTACCGGAAAGGCAATAATCGCGGCGGTATAGCCCGCCAGCTGGAAGGCGTAGGCGACGTTATTAGTAAAGTGGGCGCAGGCCCAGGTACAGCATCCCAGCCATGCCGCCATGCTCAGTAAAAAAAGCCACGGATCGTTCAGGGTATGGCCTGCAATGATCAGCGCCGCAGTGGCACCGAGCAGGCTGCCCGCGATGCGCCCAAGGCTTTTACTGATCACTCCGCCAACGGTCGGGAAGCTCACGACCGCCGCGGAGGTCATGGCCCAGTAAGGCTCGTCAAGGTTCAGATAGTAGGCGACGGTCAGCGCAAGGCACATGGCAATGCCATTGCGCAGGGCGTAGCGCCACTGAGGGCGCGTTGCTTTCATCCACGGCAGATTTCGCCAGGAGAAGGCATTCATCAGGGTGTTCCGATCGAGACAGTACAGGTTGTGCCGGAGACCAGCGTTAACCCCTGCGGTAAGCGGTCAAATTCAACCCGAACCGGCACGCGCTGGGCCAGGCGCACCCAGGGGACATTAGGTTTGATGTCGGGAACCAGGCCAGAATCGGTTTCAACGCTCTGATCGTAAATGGCACGGCCAATGCTGGAAACGTGACCCTGTAACCTTTGCGAGCCGCTATAAAGCGTTATTGTGGCAGGGGCACCTTCCCGAATATGGCGAAGTTTGGTCTCTTCAAAATAGCCCACGACGTAAAACGAGTGGCTGTCGACCAGCGCGAAAATCGGTTGGCCGGTGGTGGCATAATTACCCACGCGGGCAGAGAGGTTCGTCACCCAGCCATCGACAGGGGCCTGTACCACGGTTTGCGTCAGTTCCCATTGCGCCTGTTTGAGCGTTGCCTCTGCCACATTGACGTTGGCCTGCATCGCCTTGACGTTGATGTTGGCGGTATCCAGGTCTTCGGCAGAGATATAGTTTTGTGATAAATGCCGACGACGCGTGGCTTCGTTGTTCGCTTTCGCCAGTTCAGTCTGGGCCTTAGCCAGCTGCGCCTGGGCGTTTAGGATCGCAATATGGTACGGGGTATCGTCAATGCGGAATAAAACATCTCCCTTTTTAACAAACTGGTTATCCTTAACCAGAAGCGCCGTGATACTGCCAGATACCTGCGGGGTGATACTCACCTGTTCAGCGCGAATTTTACCGTCGCGTGTCCAGGGTGACTGCATATAAAAATTCCACAGCCACCAGCCGGCAACCAGGGCCAGAGCCAGGACAAAGAGGGTGGAAAAGTACTTCAGCGTTTTCAGGGGCATAATCACCACACAATCAGCACAGCAAGGCCAAGAGACACGGAGAGAGCGAACAGGGAGAGATCCATCAGCATGGGGTGCCAGATCTCGCCAGAATACATCCAGTCGCGGAGCAGACGATGCGCGACAAGCCAGATCACAAAGCCCACCAGAACGGCTTTAAACAGGGGAGGAAAGTAGACTGATGCACCGAAGATCAGGTCCTGAAGGGGCAGCCCCTCTGAGCGATGAAAAAACGTCACGAGCAGAGATCCTTTGCAGTGAACAGAATGCCGGAATGGCTTGTCTTAATGAGATGGAACATCACTTTTCAGTGTAAGTCATACTTTTAAATTTGATGAATGTCGTAATGCATTTGTTTTGGCAATACAAATGCTGCACACTATTCTAAAATCAGTATAATAACTTAGCAAGCTAATTATAAGGAGATGAAATTGGAATCGCCATTAGGTTCTGATCTGGCAAGGTTGGTACGCGTCTGGCGTGCTCTGATTGACCATCGCCTGAAACCTCTGGAATTGACACAGACGCATTGGGTCACGCTGCACAACATTCATCAGCTGCCGCCCGACCAGTCACAAATTCAACTGGCAAAGGCGATTGGTATTGAGCAGCCGTCGCTGGTGCGTACGCTTGACCAACTGGAAGAGAAGGGGCTGATCTCCCGACAAACCTGTGCCAGCGACCGTCGCGCCAAGCGAATTAAACTCACTGAGAAAGCGGCTCCCATTATCACTGAAATGGAAGCAGTGATTACCAAAACGCGCGGTGAGATCCTGTCCGGGGTTTCCCCTGCGGAGCTTGAAATGCTCATCAGTCTGATTGGACGCCTTGAGCAGAACATTCACGACCTGCAGGCACGCGACGCCTGACCTTATCAGGCCTTGCATTCGCAAGGCCTTTTATCATCTGGAGACGATCACCCGGTTGCGACCCGTCTCTTTCGCCTCATACATCGCTTTATCAGCCTTTTCCACACACTCTTCAGCCGTCGTCTCCACGGACGTTGCCGTAAAGACGCCCATGCTGATGGTAATGGGCTCCGGAAGCTGTCCCCCGCTGCTGGTCTTATCAAAGCTGCTCAGTTTCAGGCGGATGCGTTCCGCCACCTGGTACGCGGCTGCTGAAGGGGTGTTGGTTAACATCAACACAAATTCCTCACCGCCAATACGTGCGGCAATATCCTGAGGCCGTACAGAATCCATCAGCAGATGCGCCACAAACTGCAACACTTTGTCGCCCTGCAGATGGCCGTAGCAGTCGTTGATGCGCTTGAAGCGGTCGAGATCGCTGACGATAACCGAAACCGGACGGCTGGCTTTACAGGCACCGAGTGCCTGGTTTAGCGAGTCGTAAAAATAGCTGCGATTGTAGAGGCGGGTCAGAGGATCGCGAATCGAGTTTTGATACGACTGTTGATATTTCAAATGCGAGTCGCGATAGAGTCTAAAGACATCATAAAGCAGAACAAAAATAATCAATAACGTCGCAACAGTTTCAAATAAGCGCGCTCGATACCAGGAAATATCCTCCGCGTGTCCGCCTGCTAATAGCATCGCGAGCGTCACGATATAACAGACACATAAAAAATTACCGCCCACCCAAAAAATATTGCGTACGCGGGTAATAACCATTAGCGTTGCTAATGTCACCACCCAAAGAATAATCAAGACGATATTTATTGCATGGCTCCAGAGAACCATAAATTGATGGGTTTCATTATCCACCAGGTCTAACGACATTAATGATGAGTGGCTGGAGCTAAGCCAGGCCAACAGCACCATGCCCACCATAAACAGAAATGTACCGGCAACGATGGCGATATGCGCCGCACGTGAAAGCGGATTATCCCTGACGATATACAGCAGGGCCGACGCAATCATCAGCACCGCCATTAACAGATGGCGGTACATAAAGAAGATCATCGTATCGTTATAGTCCACGACGTTGAGCTGGTAGAGATCAAGCCAGGCCGGGAAACTAGTAAGCGTACCCACCATCAGCATGGCTGAACCGGCAAAGGCAAAAGCGATAGCAATCAGGTACAACCGTCTTCTGTCACACCAGTATTTCATGGCCATAAAGCAGGCAATAAACAGATGGAATACCAGTAAAAAAATGGTGAGTGTAGGGAATAAAAGCGGTGAGAAAGAGGGAACCCATTCGACCAGTTTTAAAAATAAAATTTGTAATATTCCAATGACGACAATGCACCCTAAACAGAATGGAATATAGGGCTTTTTCACGTACCGGGAGATCGCAAGCATAAGTATGTTTCAACGAAAATAATAAATAAAAAAGTTAATTGAGATTAGCCTAATGCAAAAGAGAGGGGAATACTTTGCGCAGGAACAAGATACGGCGTGGTTAATTATTCATTGCCTGAATAAATTTTGTAAAACTATTTATTATAATGATGCTATTTGTAAAAGGATGCGGCCTGGCAGCCACATCCTTTTTATGAATTAACGCGGAGAAACGGTAACCTGGCTACCGTTGCTTGCCAGCACGACGCGCTGACCGGCAGAGAAGCGGGTGCTGCCCTGTTTCTGCACAACCATAATGGTGCTGCCGTCGTCTTTACGGATTTCCAGCTCTACGCCCTGGGTTTTATTCATCGCACCCTGAACGCCCTGGCCTGCTACGCCACCCGCAACGGCACCTGCCGCAGTCGCCAGAGAACGGCCTGTACCACCGCCTACGGTGTTACCCAGGAAGCCACCCAGAACCGCACCGCCGATGGCACCCATGACGTTGTTCTCGTCACCACCCTGAATTTGAACAGGACGTGCGTTAACAATCGTACCGTAAGTCACGTTCTGAACCTGTTTCGCTTCAGAAGCGCTATAAACGTCGCCAGAAAGTGAACTGTCATTCACACAGCCAGCCAGAGTTAAACCAATCAGCGAAACGCCCAGTACACGTAAAATCATTTGAATCTCCTGTTCACCAAAAACGCCCAATCCGGGCATCCGTTATGGCTAAATTATATGGCATAAAGGGCCATCGTTCATATCTTTGCACTAACAATCGGAAAATTGTACTTGAATTTGACTTAACGAGAGATAAACAAAATTTCGACGCGTTACCTCACTGAGAGTGTTAAAAAATATTATCGCCTGATGGCAAAGCGGGGCTGTTTATGGTTGAGTGGTTATCCTTAGCCCACGCAACGTAAGGAAAGCGCATGAAATCGGGTCGCTATATTGGTGTGATGTCTGGCACCAGTCTGGATGGGGTAGATGTCGTTCTGGCCGCCATAGACGAAAACATGGTGGCACAACAGGCAAGTCTGACCTGGCCTATCCCTGTTTCGCTGAAAGAGGAGATCCTGAGCATCTGCCAGGGGCAACAGCTGACGCTTTCGCAGCTTGGACAGCTTGATGTCAGGCTGGGGGCGCTGTTTGCCGATGCGGTGCTGGCGCTGATGCATAAAGAGAATCTCCGGCCGCAGGATGTGGTCGCGATTGGCTGTCACGGGCAGACCGTCTGGCACGAACCCACTGGCGATGCGCCGCATACCCTGCAAATTGGCGATAATAATCAGATTGTGGCAAAAACGGGCGTCACGGTCGTGGGTGATTTCCGGCGTCGCGACATCGCGCTGGGCGGGCAAGGTGCGCCGCTGGTGCCGGCCTTCCACCAGGCGTTGCTGGGGCACCCGTCAGAGCGCCGTATGGTGCTTAACATTGGCGGTATTGCCAACCTGTCGATGCTGATCCCGGGCCAGCCGGTACGGGGATATGATACCGGCCCGGGTAACATGCTGATGGATGCCTGGATCTGGCGTCAGTGCGGTAAACCGTATGATAAAGACGCGGAGTGGGCGAGCGAAGGCAAAGTCATTATCCCGCTGCTGCAGTCCATGCTTAGCGATCCCTGGTTTGCCCTGCCGGCACCAAAAAGCACGGGACGCGAGTATTTTAACTATGGCTGGCTTGAACGTCAGCTGGCTCGGTTCCCGGCGCTGGCACCGCAGGATGTTCAGGCGACGCTGGCCGAGCTCACGGCGGTCTCCATATCAGAACAGGTACTTTTGAGCGGTGGCTGCGAACGTCTGCTGGTCTGCGGGGGCGGAAGCCGCAACCCGCTGGTGATGGCGCGCCTTGCCGGGTTGTTGCCGGGCACCGAAGTGACAACCACCGATGAAGCCGGCATCAGCGGAGACGACATGGAAGCGCTGGCCTTCGCCTGGCTTGCCTGGCGTACCGTTGCCGGGCTGCCGGGGAATTTGCCCTCAGTCACCGGCGCACGCGAAGCCAGCGTTCTCGGTGCCATTTTTCCGGCCAATCCCCGCCATAATCAGAGTTAACTGAAATTCAGCGCAGCGCGTCGCCGGTAAAATAAAAGGGAACAGGAGGGCCCGTTAGCCCTCCAGGACCAGGATAGTCTTCGGAATACGCTCATGAAAAAACTTCTTCTTATTGCTGTACCTGTCTTGCTGTCAGGCTGCAGCGTCTATAACCAGCTCGTTGAGCGCATGCAGACCGACACGCTGGAATATCGCTGTGATGAAAAGCCGCTGACCGTCAAGCTTAATAACCCACGCCAGGAAGCCAGCTTTGTCTATGACAATAAATTGCTGACGCTCAAGCAGGGGATCTCCGCCTCCGGCGCGCGCTACAGCGACGGTATTTACGTCTTCTGGTCGAAAGGTGACAGCGCCACCGTCTACAAACGCGACCGCATCGTGCTGAACAATTGCCAGCTCGAAAATCCGAAGCGTTGAGATTTTCACAGGGGCGGCGCACAATAGCGCCACCCAATCTCAACGTCACCTAATGCCATGTCTGATAACGACGAACTGCAGCAAATTGCGCATCTGCGCCGTGAATACACCAAAGGCGGCCTGCGTCGCCAGGATCTTCCCGCTGAACCTCTGGTGCTTTTTGAACGCTGGCTAAAACAGGCCTGCGAAGCAAAACTGGCCGACCCAACGGCCATGGTGGTTGCCACGGTGGACGAAAATGGTCAACCGTATCAACGTATCGTGCTGCTTAAGCATTATGACGAGAAAGGGCTGGTGTTTTACACCAACCTGGGCAGCCGCAAAGCACACCATTTAGAGAACAATCCCCGAATCAGTCTCCTGTTCCCCTGGCATATGCTGGAACGCCAGGTCATGGTCACAGGAAAAGCGGAGCGCCTTTCCACACTGGAAGTGGTGAAGTACTTCCACAGCCGCCCGCGTGACAGCCAGATTGGCGCCTGGGTCTCAAAACAGTCCAGCCGAATTTCTGCCCGCGGCGTGCTGGAAAGCAAATTCCTTGAACTCAAGCAGAAATTCCAGCAGGGCGAAATTCCACTGCCCAGCTTCTGGGGCGGTTTCCGCATCCCGATCGAGCAGATTGAGTTCTGGCAGGGGGGCGAACATCGCCTGCACGACCGCTTTTTATACCAGCGCGACAACGGCGGCTGGAAAATCGACAGGCTTGCACCGTAATCCCCGAAATTTGTTGATTTAAGCGCTAGCGCACGCCGCGCTTGCGCTTTATTCTATGGTCCTTTCGCATCAGGCGAAAAGTCGTGTACCGGCAAAGGTGCAGTCGTTTATACATGGAGAATTTGATGGCAAGCAGTAACTTGATTAAACAATTGCAAGAGCGGGGCCTCGTGGCCCAGGTGACGGACGAGGAAGCGTTAGCAGAGCGACTGGCGCAAGGCCCGATCGCGCTCTATTGCGGCTTTGATCCCACCGCTGACAGCTTGCATTTGGGGCATCTTGTTCCATTGTTATGCCTGAAACGCTTCCAGATGGCAGGCCATAAGCCTGTGGCCCTGGTGGGCGGCGCGACCGGTCTGATCGGCGACCCAAGCTTTAAAGCCGCTGAGCGTAAACTGAACACCGAAGACACCGTGCAGGAGTGGGTGGATAAGATCCGCAAACAGGTTGCACCGTTCCTCGACTTCAACTGTGGTGATAACGCCGCGATTGCCGCCAATAACTACGACTGGTTTGGCAGCATGAACGTGCTGACCTTCCTGCGTGACATCGGCAAGCACTTCTCTGTTAACCAGATGATTAACAAAGAAGCGGTGAAACAGCGCCTGAACCGTGACGATCAAGGTATCTCCTTTACTGAATTCTCTTATAACCTGCTGCAGGGCTACGACTTCGCCTGTCTGAACAAACTGCACGGCGTTTGCCTGCAGATTGGCGGTTCTGACCAGTGGGGTAACATTACTTCCGGTATCGATCTGACACGTCGCCTGCATCAAAACCAGGTGTTTGGTCTGACCGTTCCGCTGATCACCAAAGCCGACGGGACTAAATTCGGTAAAACCGAAGGCGGTGCGGTATGGCTCGATCCGAAGAAAACCAGCCCGTACAAATTCTATCAATTCTGGATCAACACCGCGGACGCCGATGTTTACCGCTTCCTGAAGTTCTTCACCTTCATGGACATTGAAACCATCAACGCCCTGGAAGAAGAAGATAAAAACAGCGGTAAAGCACCACGCGCGCAGTATGTGCTGGCGGATGAAGTGACCAAACTGGTTCACGGTGAAGAAGGTCTGGCTGCGGCGAAACGCATTACCGCAAGCCTGTTCAACGGTACGCTGAGCGATTTGAGCGAAGCTGACTTCGAGCAGCTGGCGCAGGATGGCGTACCGATGGTTGAGATGGAGAAAGGGGCTGACCTGATGCAGGCGCTGGTGGACTCTGAGCTGCAGCCGTCTCGTGGGCAGGCGCGTAAAACCATTGCGTCTAACGCCATCACCATCAACGGTGAAAAACAGGCTGACCCGGAATACACCTTCGCCGACAGCGATCGCCTGTATGGCCGCTACACGCTGCTGCGTCGCGGCAAGAAAAATTACTGTCTGGTCTGCTGGAAATAAATAAAAATCTCCAGGGGCGTGGGAAACCACGCCCTTTTTGTTTTTTCAGGGTTTGGTAAGCATAAAATGAAGAACATCCTCGCCATTCAGTCCCACGTTGTTTTTGGACATGCTGGCAATAGCGCGGCGGAATTCCCGATGCGCCGCCTCGGGGCTAACGTCTGGCCCCTCAATACCGTACAGTTCTCAAACCATACACAATACGGCAAATGGACCGGCTGCGTGATGACGCCTTCGCATCTCACGGAGATCGTGCAGGGCATTGCCGATATCGACCAGCTCAAACGCTGTGACGCGGTTCTGAGTGGTTACCTGGGCTCCGCAGAGCAGGGGGAGCATATCCTCGGCATCGTTCGCCAGGCTAAAGCAGCCAATCCCGCAGCAAAATACTTCTGCGATCCGGTGATGGGGCATCCGGAAAAAGGCTGCATTGTGGCGCCTGGCGTGGCTGAATTCCATGTTCGCCATGCGTTACCTGCCAGCGATATCATCGCGCCCAACCTGATTGAGCTGGAGATCCTTTGCGAGCATCCGGTTAACAGCGTAGCAGAGGCGGTAAGCGCGTCTCGTGAACTGATAGCCCAGGGGCCTGAGATTGTGCTGGTGAAACATCTCGCCCGTGCAGGGCTGAGCAGAGACCGCTTTGAGATGCTGCTGGTGACCAAAGACGAAGCCTGGCACATCAGCCGTCCGCTGGTAGATTTTGGCCTGCGTCAGCCAGTTGGCGTGGGAGATGTGACCAGCGGATTGTTGCTGGTGAAACTGCTACAGGGGGCGACGCTGCGCGAAGCGCTTGAGCATGTGACTGCAGCGGTGTACGAAATTATGATTGCGACGAAAGAGATGCAGGAATACGAACTGCAGGTAGTGGCGGCACAGGATCGTATTGCGCAGCCGGAGCACTATTTCAGCGCAACACAGCTCTAAACTATGCCGGGTGGCGCTGCGCTTACCCGGCCTACAAATCCCGTAGGCCCGTGCAAGCGAAGCGCCGCCGGGCAATAACGACCCGGTTAATTCAATCCTTCCGCTTTCAGCGCCGCGGCCACCGCAGGGCGCTCCGCCATACGCGTCATATATGCTGCGATATGGTCTAACCCGTCCAGATTCAGCTTAACCGCACGCGCCCAGCGCAGCACGGTAAAGAGATACGCATCGGCAATGGTGAAGCGTGCCCCGCAGATATACTGGTCGTCCTTCAATGACTCATTGACGTACTGCAGCTTTTTCTCCAGCAGGGCGCGAACGGTCGGTTTGTACTCTTCCGGTGTATCCGGGCGGAACAACGGCGTAAATCCTTTATGCAGTTCGGTTGCAATGTAGTTCAGCCACTCGAGCGTTTTATAGCGTGAAACCGTACTTACCGGGGCCAGCAGCTGGTGATCGGGCACGCTGTCTGCCAGGTACTGCATAATGGCGACGCCTTCTGTCAGCAGGGTACCGTCATCCAGAAGCAGGGCCGGAACTTGTCCCTTCGGGTTAATCGCAAAAAAATCGTCGCCGTTTTCCAGGCGCTTTTTCATCAGGTCAACGCCGTCCAGCGTGAAATCTTTGCCGCTCTCGCGCAGGGTAATATGGGAAGCAAGAGAGCACGCGCCCGGTTTGTAGAACAGTTTCATCGGTAACTCCTTTTTGCTGAGGTTTCAGCTATGTTAGTGCGCAAGCAAACAAAAAAAAAGCCGCTAATAAATTAGCGGCTCATCGTTTCTCAATAACGTTACGCGGTAGCGGTTTCGGTCGCTTTCGTCGCTTTGTCGTCGTCCTGAGTCATACGGTTCAGCTTCGGTGCCGTCAGCAGCATCAGCGCCGCGATAACCGCCGTTGCGATACCAATCTGCAGGAAGACGGTACCGTATACATTCAGGGAGACCAGCGGGTCAGTCACGTTCTCAGGCACCGCCATCAGGTTTGCGATTTTACCTGCGATGATGGCTGCACCGGCAGTGGTCAGGAACCAGCTACCCATGATGAAGCCCATCAGACGCTGTGGCACCAGCTGTGCAACCATCGCCAGACCCAGACCGGAGATCATCAGTTCACCGATAGACTGCAGGGCATAGCTCAGGATCAGCCAGTTAACGGAGACGATACCGGCGTCAGTCGCAAATTTGGTACCCAGTGGCAGCACGAGGAACGCACCAGAGCACAGCACCATACCGATGGCGAACTTGTGCGGCATTGGCAGACGGTCACCCATCTTGTTATAGATAGCCGCCAGAATTGGGCTACCAATCATGATCCAGAACGGGTTCAGCGCCTGATACTGCTCCGGCTCGAACGCGATACCCAGGATGGAGTGCTCAACGTTGCGAATAGCGAAGAAGTTCAGCGAGGTAGGCATCTGGCTGTAGAGCACGAAGAAGATAATCGCTTCCAGCATCAGGATGAAGGCCACAATCATCTTGCGACGGGCCGCACCCTGCATCGCGAAGGCTTCTTTCGCGAAGATGATGACGATACCCAGTGCCACCACGCCCAGAACGGCACGTGCAACACCCTGGTTATGCAGCAACCAGGTGGCGATGGCCGCGAGGATAACAACACCCACGATGGTGGCCAGCAGTTTGCCCATATGCACCGGTTCGAAATCAGGTTTTGAACCGTAGTCCTTAACCCAGCTACGGCAGAACAGGAAGTTCACAACGGTAATCAGCATACCGACAAAGCTCAGCGCAAACGCCACGCTCCAGCCGAATTTTGCGGCGAGCCATGGGGTTGCCAGCATGGAGAAGAATGAACCAATGTTGATGGACATGTAGTACATGGTGAATGCACCGTCCAGACGTGGGTCATCTTTGCTGTAGCAGGTAGAGAGCAGGGATGACGGGTTCGCTTTGAACAATCCATTACCAACGGCGATGGTTGCCATACCCATATAGACTACGGCTGCGTCATGACCAGACCAGGCAACCAGACCATAGCCGATTGCCAGAACAATGGCGCCCAGCATAATGACACGCTTCGTACCCAGAACTTTATCACCAAGCCAGCCGCCAATCGCGACCAGACCGTAAACGAGGGCACTGAATGAAGAGAACAGCGTGATGGAATCGGCTTCGGACATACCCAGCTGTTTTACCAGGTAAACCGCCATGATCCCTTGCAGGCCGTAATAACCAAAACGCTCCCATAACTCGATAGAGAAGATGAGATAGAACGCTTTTGGCTGTTTAAAAGCGTTCAAACTCACGCTTTCATCTGTTGGTTTATTGTTTGCAGTTGACACATATACCTCTTTTTTTACATCCCATATTAACGGGGGTGTTCATAGCGTGATGGTCGGAGTCCATCCGCTTTATAGTTATATTGGGAGGAGAAACGGCGGGTAATGTTCACTATCCTGACCCGTCTGGCAATACGTTTGTAATAATCTGTTACATATAACTGAGCCGCTATAATCCTCGGTTTCTGCAAATGTTATTCAGCGTTAAATTTCACACAATGGGTTTTGTTGGTTTTTTTGACTGCGAAAAACCGGCGGAGAGGGTTGTGTGGCGATATGTTCTGCTATTTACCGTTAAATGCAGTCATATAGCCCATATTCTGAAAAATGAGTGGTCTTATCTGCGGCCATTGAAGGATTACATCTTGTCTGGCAAAGGGTTTAGGTGGGATCTGACAACAAAAAATCAACATGAAGTTATCAGAGTGATCGCGATCACAAATGTATAGAAATTTTCGGTAGTGAAAAAACTATTAACCTGTTTGAGCGTTAAATAACCGAACAATTGACAGGGCGTAAGAGAACATAAGCGGACAACTTGCGGCCTAAAGGAAGGTTTTTAGTTAAGCCTTCCTTTAGTAAGGTCTTGATGATGCGAAAGTAAAAAGGAATAACGCCGCTCAGGGATACACTTTTTCTTTATATTCGCAGAGATCTTCAATGATACATGAGCCGCAGCGAGGCTTTCTGGCAATGCAGGTATAACGGCCATGCAGGATAAGCCAGTGATGACAGTCGACTTTGAATTCAGCGGGAACCACTTTTAACAGTTTCTCCTCCACCTGTTCGACATTTTTACCCGGAGCGAAGTTGGTTCGGTTAGCGACACGGAAAATATGGGTATCAACCGCGATGGTCGGCCAGCCAAACGCGGTGTTCAGTACCACATTCGCCGTTTTACGTCCCACCCCCGGCAACGCTTCCAGCGCCTCGCGATCTTCCGGCACTTCACCACCGTGACGCTCCAGCAAAATGCGGCAGGTCTTAATGACGTTCTCCGCTTTGCTGTTAAACAGCCCGATGGTTTTGATATAAGACTTCACCCCTTCCACGCCCAGCTCCAGCATGGCTTTAGGAGTATTGGCCACCGGATAGAGCAGGGCGGTGGCCTTATTCACGCTCACGTCAGTGGCCTGAGCCGAAAGCAGCACTGCGATCAGTAGCTCAAACGGCGAAGTGAAATTCAGCTCAGTCGTCGGGTGCGGGTTTGCGTCCCGAAGACGGGTGAGGATCGCAATGCGCTTTTCTTTGTTCATGAGGCTTTCCCGGGTATCCCTTCCTGCACGCTGCGCTCAGCCGCGCGGCGCTTACGTTTTTCATCAATCAGGTATTTTATCGCCAGCATCATGCCAAGGCCAATAAACGCACCCGGTGGCAGCATAGCCAGCAGGAACGGCGTATCAGTATGAAACACCTCGATGCGTAAAACTTTAGCCCAGCTTCCCAGCAGCGCGTCTGCGCCGTCGAAGAGGGTACCGTTGCCAAGAATTTCACGCAGTGAGCCCAGAACGAACATCGCGCAGGTGGCTCCCATTCCGATGGAGAAACCATCCAGGGCCGACATCGCCGGGGTGTTCTTCACGGCAAAGGCTTCTGCACGCCCCACCACGATACAGTTGGTAACGATCAGCGGAATAAAAATCCCCAGTGACTGATACAGACCGAACGCGTAGGCGTTAATCAGCATCTGAACGACGCTCACCACTGACGCGATGATCATGACGTAAATCGGAATACGGATTTCCGACGGCGTCCAGCGGCGCAGGGTGGAAATGGAGAGGTTGGTCAGGGTCAGCACCAGCGTGGTGGCAAGCCCCAGCCCCAATGCGTTGGTAGCGGTGGATGTCACCGCCAGCAGCGGGCACAATCCCAGCAGCTGTACCAGTGCGGAGTTGTTCTTCCACAACCCCTGGACAATGACCTCTTTAACCTGGCTCATGCTCACTCCTCACAGGCCGGAAGATTGTTAATCTGTGCAGGCAGCGTTTCTGCATACAACCCGGCACGTTTTACGGCATTCACGACGGCACGCGGCGTAATGGTGGCCCCGGTGAACTGGTCAAACTCGCCGCCATCTTTCTTGACGGCAAATGCCGTGTCCGCTTCGCCGTGGATCACCTTACCGGCAAAATGCAAAATCCAGTCGCTCAGGCGTGTCTCAATTTTATCCCCAAGGCCCGGCGTTTCGTGGTGTTGAGTCACGCGGGTACCCAACACGGTACCGGAAAAATCGGTACCCACAAGTAGCTGAATGGCACCGGAATATCCGTCTGGTGCCGTGGCCTCCATCACCACGCCCACCGCGTTATCGCCTTTACGGGCGATATAGAGACGATGCGGGCCTTTACCTAACTGCGGCGCCTGTACCACGAAACAGCTTTTCTGCAGGTCATTATCGTAGAAATCAGACGGCATCACCTGATCGAACAGCGCGCGTTGCTGCTTCGCGGCCTGTTCATCAATGGTCGTTTTGGTCAGTTCGTTCACCAGTGCCGTCATCCCGGTGAGGACAGCAGCGAAAATGGCCAGCGTGACGCCATGTTTTTGCATTGTTTTCAGCATCGCGAAACCCTTAACGATGGCCGTACACGCGTGGGCGCGTGTAGTAGTCAATGAGCGGAACGGTGATGTTGGCAAGCAGGACGGCGAACGCTACGCCATCCGGGTATCCGCCGAAACTGCGGATCAGCCACACCAGCAGACCGGCCAGCGCACCGAAGATCAGACGACCGCGATTGGTGGTCGAGGCGGTTACCGGATCGGTCAGAATAAAGAACGCGCCCAGCATGGTGGCACCAGAGAGCAGATGCATCTGCGGGCTCGCCAGGGATTCAGGAGAGAAGAACCAGCCCAGCGTGGAGCAGACCGCGAGCGTGACCAGGAAGCTCACCGGAATATGCCAGCGGATCGCTTTCTGCTGCAGCAGAAACAGGCCGCCCAACAGATATGCCAGGTTAACCCACTGCCAGCCTGCACCGGCCAGCACGCCGCTGTAGATGGCTGATTGCATGATCTGCTCAACGCTGTGCCCGGCACGCAGGGACGTTTTAAACGTATCGAGCGGTGTGGCCTGGCTGACACCATCCACGCCCATACGCAACGCATTCATATCGGCACCGGACGCCGTATGGCCGGTAAAGATCACCTGAAGGGCATCCATAAAACCCGGCACCGTGGCGGCGATATCGTGCGGCGGCAGCCAACTGGTCATTTGTACCGGGAAGGAGATAAGCAGTACCACGTAGCCGACCATCGCCGGGTTAAAGGGATTGTGGCCCAGCCCACCGTACAGCTGTTTGGCAATAATCACCGCAAACACCGTACCGAGCACGATCATCCACCACGGCGCAAACGGCGGAATACTGATGGCCAGCAGCAGGCCCGTCAGCAGAGCGGAGTTATCGCTGAGAATACGGGAGATGTTCATCTTACGCAGCTTCAGCACCAGCGCTTCGGCCGCTACGGCGCTGGCACAGCCCAGTGCTAACTGGAACAGGGTTCCCCAGCCGAAAAACCAGAACTGAACGGCAATACCCGGCAGTGCAGCCAGGCAGACCAGCATCATAATGCGCGACGTCTGGCGCTGGTTATGGGTGTAAGGGGAACTTGCGATTCTGAAAACCATTTAATCCTCGTTAACTGCTTACTGTGCGGCTTTCTTCGCCTGAACGCGTGCAATCGCGGCGGCGACGGCGGCTTTGCGTGGATCGTCGTTCGCGGCAGGCTGTTGTACTTCCTGCTGAGCCGCTTTACGCGCTTTGGCCCGAGCGATGGCCGCTTCGACAGCGGCTTTGCGCGGATCGACTGGTGCCTCTTCTGCAGCTGGTTGTGGTTGCTGCGCCGCTTTCCGTGCTTTGGCGCGGGCGATGGCCGCTTCGACAGCCGCTTTACGCGGATCGACCGGCGCCTCTTCTGTGGCCGGTTGCGGTTGCTGCGCCGCTTTACGCGCTTTAGCGCGGGCTATCGCGGCTTCAACGGCGGCTTTGCGCGGGTCTGCGGCCTCTTGCTCAACGACCACCTGCTGCTCTCCCGCTTTACGGGCCCTGGCGCGGGCGATGGCCGCTTCAACGGCCGCTTTACGCGGATCGACACGGGTTTCTTCCGGTTGCCCTGTTTGCGCTTTTTCCGCCTGACGCGCGCGTGCCGCGGCCTTACGCGCTTCACGTGCGGCAATGGCTTCGCTGTTATCTGGCTTCTCACCGGCGGAGATCACCACAGGTTGCGCTGCGGTCGCTTTTTTCTCGCGCACGCGAGCCAGCGCCGCGTTAATGGCATCCTGATCTTTCTCGCCTGGCTGAACGGCAGCCTGCTTATGACGCTCCTGACGGGCCAGTTTTTCACGCTCCAGACGAGCCTGGCGGGCTTCAAAGCGGGCTTTCGCTTCGGCAGCGCGTTTTTCTTCCATCGAGATGGCATAAATCTCGGCCTTCTCCTGACGGAAGTACTGCACCAGCGGAATGTTGCTAGGGCAGACCCAGGCGCACGCGCCGCATTCGATGCAGTCAGCCAGATTATGCGCTTGCGCTTTATCGTGCAGCTGACCTTTGCTGTACCAGTACAACTGCTGTGGAAGCAGATCGGCCGGGCAGGCATCGGCGCAGGCGCTGCAGCGGATACAGCCTTTCTCTTCCTGCTCTTCACCCATTTCGGTGGGGGAGGGGGCGAGCAGGCAGTTAGTGATTTTTACGACCGGAACGTCCAGCCACGGCAGGGTAAAGCCCATCAATGGACCGCCCATGATCACCAACTGATCGCTGCCGGGACAGAATCCGGCCTGCTCCAGAAGATGACGAACCGGCGTGCCCAGACGCGCCCAGACGTTCCCCGGACGAGACACTGACTCGCCCGTCAGCGTCACCACGCGTTCGGTCAGGGGTTCACCGTCAATCACCGCGCGTTTCACGGCGTAGGCGGTACCCACGTTTTGCATCAGCACGCCAATATCCGACGAGCGGCCGCCGTGGGGAACCTGCTTTCCGGTGAGTATTTGCGTCAGCTGTTTTGCCCCGCCCGACGGGTACTTGGTCGGAATGACGCGCAGGCTGATATCGTGGCTACCGGCGAGCACCGCGCGCAGCATGGAAATGGCCTGCGGTTTGTTATCCTCAATGCCAATCAGCACTTCACGGGGTTGCAGCACATGGGCAAGGATACGGATCCCCTCCACGACCTGCGCGGCGCAGTCCTGCATCAGGCGGTCATCGGCGGTGATATAGGGTTCGCATTCAGCGGCGTTGATAATCAGGGTCTGAATTTTATCGCCGCCACCGCGCAGTTTGACGCCGGTCGGGAACCCTGCGCCACCCAGCCCGGCAACGCCGAACTGATGAATACGGTCGATAAGCGCTTCCCGGCTGCGGGCGCGGTAGTCGCTCCAGCCATCACGCTCGATCCAGCGGTCTTCGCCGTCGGCTTCAATAATGACGCTCAGTTCGGAGAGGGCTGACGGATGGGCAACGGTGTGAGGGGTAATCGCCACCACTTTACCGGATGTCGGGGCGTGGATCGGCAGCATACGCCCACGACCAAAGGTCAATGGCTGGCCGCGAAGGACGGTATCGCCTTCTTTAACGCACAACTCACCCTCAGCGCCAATGTGCTGCTTCAGCGGCATGACGAAACGGGTCGCCAGCGGAATTTGACGCAGCGGCGTGCCGCTGGACTGGGTTTTCATCTCTGGCGGATGGATCCCGCCGTCAAAGTCCCAAATCTTCTCTTTTCTGAAAGCAGAAAATAACTTAAGCATGTTGTTCCACAGGAATATTGCGAACCGGAATGGTTTGAAGATCCCACTTCCAGCTTTCGGTAGTCGTTTCAACCGGGCGCAACTCAATACATTGCGTCGGGCAGGGGGCCACGCAGAGGTTACAGCCGGTGCACAGATCCGCCACAACGGTGTGCATGGCGCGGGTGGCGCCAACAATGGCGTCGACAGGGCATGCCTGAATACACTTGGTGCAGCCAATGCAGTTCGCTTCGTCAATCACCGCGAGGGCGCGCACGGGCTCCTGCACCTGTGCATCGCCGTCAATGGGTTGCGGGTCGACGTTTAGCAGCGCTGCAATTTTCAGCATTACCGCTTCGCCACCTGGCGCACAGCGGTTGATTTTCTCACCCTGAATACCCACGGCTTCTGCATAGGGACGACAGCCAGGATAGCCGCACTGCCCACACTGGCTTTGCGGCAAAAGCTCATCGATTTTTTCAACAACAGGATCGTCCTCCACCGCGAATCGGCGGGAGGCGTAACCCAGAATCAGGCCAAACACCAACCCCAGCACGCTGATGGAGGCGATGGCAATCCAGATGGTATTCATTACAACTTCACCAGACCACTAAAGCCCATAAAGGCCAGAGACATTAAACCTGCGGTCACCAGCGCAATCGCGTTTCCGCGAAAGGGCGCAGGGATATCCGCTGCGGCGAGGCGCTCACGAATAGAGGCAAACAGCACCATCACCAGCGAGAAACCGACGGCGGCAGAAAAACCGTACAGCGCCGACTGCATGAAATTATGCCCGAGATTAATGTTCAACAGCGCTACGCCAAGAACGGCACAGTTGGTGGTGATCAACGGCAGAAAGATACCCAGCAGACGATAGAGCGCCGGACTGGTTTTACGCACCACCATTTCGGTAAATTGCACCACCACGGCAATGACCAGAATGAAGGCCAGCGTACGGAGATAGACTAAACCCAGCGGGATGAGGATCCAGGTATCAATCAACCAGGCGCAGATGGACGCCATCGTCATCACGAAGGTGGTTGCCAGCCCCATGCCCATTGCCGTTTCCAGCTTTTTGGACACGCCCATAAACGGACACAGGCCAAGGAACTTCACCAGAACGAAGTTGTTAACCAGCACTGTGCCGACAAAGAGCAGTAAGTAATCGGTCATTATTCAGCCTGAAATAAAAAAGCCGCCTATTATCGGATAAACCACAACAGGCGACAACAGGTTATCTGTAAGGTTATTACGGATTCACGAAGGTGTTCTTCACCCGCGTCGAACGCTTGAAATAGGGCACCAGAAGCGCCGCCGCCAGTAACGGGAAAAGCAGCTGACGAACGGCCAGCGCGTCCGAAACCGGTGAAAAAGCAAAGGCTTTCACCGCCAGCAGTACGGAAACGAGCAGCCAGATGATGTAGTGCTTAGGCACATTTTTGCGGCGTTTAAAGAACGCAATGGTTAGCCACAGCGTGTAGTACCACATGCCAATGGCGAAGACGAACGACACGAACCACAGCGTAATATTCAGCACACTTTGCGACATCAGGGTCTGGATTGCATGAGGGGTAACCAGCGCGGTGGTATAAAGCAGCAGCGCAAGTGATGCGCTTAATAAGGCAACCAGCAGCCATGCCAGTGGGGCGATTAACCAGCCTCCAATTCTTTCTCCAGGCGTTGCGGTCATGAACTCTCCCATAAATCTGCGCGAAATGTTGTACAGCCAGTTTGCAGGGCGGAGAGTATATAACATTTCGCGCGGATGGCTACTTTCTTATAAAACGTAACGCCATACGGACTTAGGCACTTCGCCGACGTTAAACAAACGGCCACCGGAGACCAGCTCCGCACGGCGATGATCCGCTGCACGATACATATTGATGATGTCCTGATTATCCGACAGCGTGTAGTTCAGGTGGTCAAACAGTTTTTCCAGGCTCTCAAGGGAATTGATCTTGCGAAATTTTAATAAATAGTCCTGAACTGTCATATTAATAAGTTTCCATATAAAAGTGAGTCATACCCGTTAAGGTAATTCGTTTGAATAATAAACGGATTAATAAAGACGTAAACTGCCCACTCAGGTAACGCGACTAAATTAGGAGTTTTCTTTGCGAAAGATTCAGGCATCTGATGATGCCTGGAAGAGAAGGTTAACCGTGTTCACCAGGAGTGGCAATAAGTAACTGACATATTATGTCACTCTTTATTACCGTAACCGGTTATTTAGGTTGGGCGACAGTGACAGGCTCCGGCGGTTGGTAGTTATCGATGTGGCTGGCAACGCCAAGCAAAATGACCGATACCCCAAGAACAATCCATCCCGCTAATTCAATGATTCGATTAATAATTGACGTCATAATTCGTGTTTGTAATTTATCCATAAATACCGGTTGCAAATGTTACAGCGCCAGGGGGGAGACAGCAAGTGCTTTGGGAACGGTTCCCTTAAGCACAATCAGCGGGTTAACCCCATATAACAAAAACAAGCGGAGCAGGATGCTATTTTAAGTCATATGGCACATGCTTAATCTGTCATGAGGCCAGGTTAGCCAGTGTGAAATAAGAACATCACAGGAGAGGGCAACACTATGAGTGATAGCATCCGTGTCGGGCTTATTGGTTACGGGTATGCGAGCAAAACATTCCATGCGCCGTTAATTGCCGGTACGCCGGGAATGGCGCTGGCGGCGATGTCGAGCAGCGATGCCACCAAGGTGCATGCCGACTGGCCCACCGTTCCGGTTGTCTCTGAGCCTAAGCACCTTTTCAATGATCCGAATATCGATTTAATTGTGATCCCCACGCCGAATGATACCCATTTCCCGCTGGCGAAAGCGGCGCTGGAAGCCGGTAAGCATGTCGTCGTCGATAAACCCTTTACCGTGACGTTGTCTCAGGCACGCGAGCTGGACGCGCTGGCGAAAAGCCTTGGCAGACTGCTGTCGGTGTTTCATAACCGCCGCTGGGACAGCGATTTTCTCACGGTAAAAGCGCTGCTCAGCGAGGGAACGCTCGGGGAGATAACCTTCTTTGAATCGCACTTTGACCGCTTTCGGCCGCAGGTGCGAAACCGCTGGCGTGAGCAAGCCGGGCCAGGCAGCGGCATCTGGTACGATTTAGCCCCACACCTGCTCGACCAGGCCGTGAATCTGTTTGGTCTGCCGGTGAGTATGACGGTTGATCTGGCCCAGCTCAGACCCGGCGCGCAAACGACCGATTATTTTCATGCCATCCTGAGCTACCCGCAACGGCGGATAGTGCTGCACGGAACGATGGTTGCGGCTGCGGAATCTGCGCGTTATATCATTCACGGCACGCGCGGGAGCTATGTGAAGTTTGGTCTGGATCCGCAGGAAGACCGGCTGAAAAACGGCGAGCGTTTGCCTCAGGAAGACTGGGGATATGATATGCGAGACGGGGTGGTGACCAAAGTGGAGGGGGAGACGCTGGTGGAAGAAACCTTGCTGACGAGCCCGGGGAACTACCCGGCATATTATGCGGCCGTGCGTGATGCGCTGAACGGCACGGGGGAAAACCCGGTACCAGCCAGTCAGGCGATTCAGATTATGGAGTTGATTGAACTGGGCATTGAATCTGCCAAACATCGCGCCACGCTCTGTCTGGCATAAGTGTTGTTGGCCGGGTAGGGCGTAGCCGCCACCCGGCAAAGGGGTTATGCGTTTGCCACCTTATCACGAAGCGCCTGCTTCTCTTCCGGCGTGAGGAAGGCCATCTCCAGCCCATTAATCTGCGCCTGGCGGATCTGTTCGCGGCTCAGGCCCGCCTGCGGTGCGGCGACAGTGTACTCGTGGATAATGTCCACGCCCTGTACCGCCGGGTCATCGGTATTCAGCGAGGCCAGCACGCCGTGCTCAAGGAAGGTTTTCAGCGGGTGCTTATCCAGCGCGGGCACGGTGCTGGTCTGAATATTGGAGGTCAGGCAGGATTCAATCCCGATACGTTGCTCGGCCAGGAAGTCCATCAGGGCGCGATCTTCCACCGCTTTTACACCGTGACCGATACGCTCGGCACCCAGTTCACGGATGGCCTGCCAGATGCTCTCCGGCCCCGCCGCTTCACCGGCGTGAACGGTTACATGCCAGCCGGCATCACGTGCGCGGTTGAAATGTGACAGGAACAGGCTGCCCGGGAAGCCCAGTTCATCCCCGGCCAGGTCGACTGCGGTGATCGCGTCACGATGCGCCAGCAGCGCTTCCAGTTCCTGCAGACAGGCCGCTTCGCCGAAGGTACGGCTCATGATGCCAATCAAACGGGCCTGCACATCGAAGGCTTTGCACCCTTCACGGACACCTTCAATAACGGCTTCAACCACGCCTGCAACGGGCAGGCTGTGGGTCATCGCCATATAGCCTGGCGAAAAGCGCAGTTCGACATAGTGCAGGCCGTTACGGGCGGCATCTTCGATGTTCTCAAAAGCGACACGGCGACAGGCATCCAGTGAGGCCAGCATCTTTACGCCCCAGTCGAGTTTGCTCAAAAAACTGACCAGATCCGGTTCATTAGAGGTGACCTGAACGTGCGGGATCAGGGTTTCAAGCGATTGAGCAGGGAGCGTTAAATTGTACTGGCGGCCAAGATCGAGGATGGTTTGGGCACGAATGTTACCGTCAAGGTGACGATGAATATCTGTTAAAGGCAGGCGTGTATCAATCATGGTCGCACTCTTTTCTGGTTAAAGTGCGCCACATTATAAAAACAAAACGAGGTAAAAAGCTATTTGCGCAAGGGAATATTCCGTTGCGCAAACAAACTACAGGAGCGTGTTGATACCCGCAATCAGCCGCTGCACCCCTTGTTCCAGCTTGCTGCGCGGGCAGCCGGCATTCAGGCGGATAAAACCGATGCCTTCGTTTCCGTAGGTATATCCCGGCATGATGGCGACTTTTTGCTGCTCAATCAGTACGTTTTGCAGGGCGCGATCGTCAATATTTAACGGGCGCAGGTCAATCCAGGCGAGATAGGTCGCCTCGGGTGGCGTCCAGTTAAGTGCCGGAAAAGCGCTGTTCATTTCACGTGCGATAAATTTCAGGTTCGCTTCCAGATAGTCGCGCAGCGCGGCAAGCCACGGCTCACCCTGCTGATAGGCGGCAATATGCGCCGTCAGTGCCAGCACGGAGGGAGAGGAGAGGCCGTCACGGCCTTTTAGCGCGCTCAGATACGCATTACGGCTCTCCTCATCGCCTATTAACCCATATGCGCCGGTCAGTGCCGGGATATTAAAGCTCTTGGAGCCTGAGGTCAGCAGTGCCCATTTACCGCGCGCGACCCTGTTCCATGGCGTGTGGCGATGTTCTCCCCATACCATGTCCATATGAATTTCATCGCTTATCACCGCCACGTCATAGCGCGCGCACAGTTCAGCCATCTGCGCCAGCTCCTCCTGCGTCCAGACCTTGCCGGTCGGGTTTTGCGGGCTGCACAGCAGCAATATTTTGTTTTCCGGTTTCGCCAGGGCGGCCTCAAGCGCGGCCATATTTCCCTGCCAGCCCGACGCCTGTTTCTCCATCGCCACTGGCACCACGCGGCGCGCATTGCCTTCAATGGCTTTATAAAACGCGTCATAAGCCGGGGTATGCACCACCACGCCGTCTCCCGGCATCGACCACAGGCGAATCAGCTCAGAGACCATATAGATCACGGAAGGGCCATAAACAACGGTTTCAGTATCAATCCGGCTGTTAAAACGTTGCTGGAACCAGTGCGTCACCGCGGCCAGGAATTCTTCGTTTTTCCAGCGGCTGTAGCCAAACACGCGGTGATCAATACGTTGATGTAGCGCATCGATAATGCAGGGGGCGGTGGCGAAATCCATATCAGAGATCGTAAAGGGCAGCAGGTCGGCGGCACCAAAACGGTCGGCAACATAATCCCACTGTGTACACCAGGTGCCGTGGCGATCGACAACGGTCGAGAAATCAAACATGACGTAGGTCCTTAAAGTAAAACCCCCTCAGCGTGAGGGGGTGAGGCATCAGGCTTCGACTGTGCGCATCAGGGTGGCCAGTTCATCTTTGACCGACTGCACCTGCGGGCCGATAACCACCTGCAAATTGTGTTGATTCAACTGTACCACGCCGATTGCCCGGTTGGCTTTCAGGGCATTGGTATCCACTTTCGACATATCCGCCACCGACAGACGCAGACGGGTAATGCAGTTATCCAGAGAGGTAATGTTATCCGCACCGCCCAGCGCCGCCAGAATTGCCGGCGTGTTATAACCCGATTTACCCACTGTACCGGCAACGGCCTGTTCCACGCTGGTGGCGGTTTCGGCATCGCGGCCTGGCGTTTTCAGGTTAAAGCGGGTAATGGCGAAGCGGAAGATACCGTAGTACACCACGAACCAGATCGCCGCCACGACCGGTACCAGATACCACTTGGTGGACAAACCATGCAGGATGCCGAACACCACGAAATCAATTACGTTGCCGTCGGTGTTACCGATGGTGACGCCCAGCACCGCCATCACGGTAAAGCCCAGACCGGTCAGCACCGCGTGGATGAGATACAGCACCGGCGCGACAAACAGGAACAGGAATTCGATAGGCTCAGTCGTACCGCCTACAACGCAGGCGATTACCCCGGAAATCAACAGCCCTTTAATTTTGTGACGATTTTCAGGTCGGGCGCAGTGGTACATCGCCAGCGCCGCGCCTGGCAGACCGCCGAGGAAGGCCGGCATTTTACCCTGTGACAGGAAGCGGGTCGCACTCTCAGAGAAGCCATGAGTGGTTGGGCAGCTCAGCTGCGCCTGGAAGATGGTCAGCGCACCGCTTACATCATGACCGCACACTTCCATGGTGCCGCCTGCTTCGGTGAAGCGAATCAGCGCCACCAGAATATGTTGCAGGCCAAACGGCAGCAGCAGACGTTCGCCGGTACCGAAGATCATCGGGCCGAAATCGCCCGCGCCGTTAATGATACGGCCAATACCGTTGATACCGAGCGCAAAGACCGGCCAGATCAGCGGGATGACCAGACCAAACAGCCCCATGACCACGAGAGTAATAATTGGCACGAAGCGGGTGCCGCCGAAGAATGCCAGGGCATCGGGGAGGCGGATATTGTGGAAGCGCTCATGCAGCATCCAGATAATGACCCCCGCGATCACCGCGCCGAGGATCCCGGTGTCGATGGACTGAATACCAATCACGCTCTGAATGTTGTTGGCTTTCAGCACCGCAGCATCGGTAGTGGGCAGGATGCCTTTGGCGGTCAGCCAGAAGTTCACCGCAAGGTTCATCACCGCGTAGCCCACAAAACCGGCGAACGCCGCCACGCCTTTATTCTCACGCGCCAGGCCCAGCGGGATGGCGATACAGAACATCACGGGCAGGAAACTGAAGGCAAAGGAGCCGACCTTACTCATCCAGATAAAGATCGCCTGCAGCACAGGGGTACCGAGGAACGGGATCAGCGTAATGACGTCCTTACTGCTGAGCGAGCTGCCGATCCCGAGCATGATCCCGCAGAACGAGAGAAGCGCCACGGGCAGCATAAAGGTTTTACCCAGTTGCTGGAAAAATTCCCACAGCGATATTTTTTGTGCTGTTTTCGCCGTCATAAAACGACTCCTTTATTGTTAAAATCAGTTTGTCTGCTTCAATGCTGCGAGAAGATAAAACGTTTTATCAAAGTTTAGTGCGCGCTGAATCACATTCTCAGCCTTTCATTGGTAGTATAAAGATAACGTATTGATAAAACGTTTTACCGATCTCATTATCAGGGAGTCACGCCAACACATGGCTGTAGCGAAAAAGATCACCATCAACGATGTCGCGCTGGCGGCGGGGGTTTCCGTCAGCACCGTTTCACTGGTCCTGAGTGGAAAAGGGCGTATCTCTCCCGCGACCGGTCAGCGGGTTAACGACGCCGTTGAACAACTGGGTTTTGTGCGTAACCGTCAGGCGTCGGCCCTGCGCGGGGGACAAAGCGGCGTGATTGGCCTGATCGTGCGTGACCTGACTTCACCCTTTTACGCCGAACTGACCGCCGGGTTAACCGAAGCGCTGGAGGCGCAGGGACGGATGGTGTTTCTGCTCCACGGCGGGCGCGAGCCGGACCAGCTTCTTTCCCGGCTCGACATGCTGCTCACCCAGGGCGTTGACGGTGTGATTGTTGCCGGAGCGTCGGGCGTGAGCAGTGAATTATGCGAGCGCGCGGCCGCAAAAGGGGTGCCGCTGGTCTTTGCGTCGCGCGCCAGTTATCTGGATGAGGCCGATACCCTGCGGCCAGACAACATGCAGGCGGCTCAAATGTTGACCGAGCATCTTATTCGTCGCGGACATCAGCGGATTGCCTGGCTCGGCGGAAAAAGCTCGTCGCTGACCCGCGCCGAACGGGTGGGCGGTTATTGCGCGACGCTGATTAAATACGGTTTACCGTTCCACAGCGAGTGGGTGGTAGAGTGTGAATCCAGTCAGAAAAAAGCCGCAGAAGCGATCGGTGCGCTGTTAAGCAGCAGTCCGACAATAAGCGCCGTGATTTGCTATAACGATGTGATTGCGATGGGGGCCTGGTTTGGTCTGATCCGCGCCGGGCGTCAGAGCGGTGAGGGGGGCGTTGAAACCTTCTTCGGCCATCAGGTGGCGTTAGGGGCATTTGCCGACGTTGGCGAAAATGCGCTGGACGATCTGCCCATCGTCTGGGCCACCACGCCCGCACGGGAGATGGGTTACACGCTGGCGGACAGGATCATGCAACGCATCGAAAAAACAGACGTGCAGGCCGGGCACCAGATTGTGGCGGCGCGTTTGGTAACGGTGAAATAATCCAGAGCACGTTGCGGATCGTAGGCCGGGTAAGGCATCGCCGCCACCCGGCAATAAAAAACCCCTCACGCGAGGGGTTTTGTCGTTTACTGCTGCGGCGCCGCAGGTTCGGCTGGCGCTGCTGGTTCAGCCGGTTCCGGCATGCCCAGGGCAGGCATACCAAACATGCCGACAAAGTCCTCCAGCGGCATTTTGTCACCGTTGAGCGTCACCTGGCCGTTGGCATACTGCAGGCTGGTGGAAATCGTGTTGTCGTCCACCTTCGTGATACGGAACATCTGGCCCATCGCCGCCAGGCCTTTCACCTGCTGGTTTGCCAGCTTGCCGGCATCGTCATCGCCGTACCCTTCAAGCTTCGCAATCTGAGTCATAAACTCGGTTGCCATATCCATTGGGATCGTCAGCTTGCTGTCCAGAGACTTCACGCTGCGATCCACTTCCTGCGCCAGCGTTTGCGGTTCGCCCGTTGCGGTTGCCGGATCTTTCAGGAACAGAGACAGGTTAAAGCTGGTTTCGCCTTTGCTGTTTTTCCAGCTCAGCGGAGCGACGGTGATCACCGGTTCACCTTTGAGCAGAATAGGCAGGTTGTTGAACAGCACGGCCATCGCCTGCTGCTGATACACTTCCGGGTTCTGCTGCAGCGCGGCATCGGTCAGCAGCGCCTGGCTCTCTTTGCTGTATTTCTGGCTGAATTCATGCCACGCCTGACCGTCAATATTGCCGATCTTCAGCGAAAGCTTGCCGGTACCCAGGTCCTGATTCTGCACTTTCAGGCTCTTCAGGGTGTAATCCAGCTGAGTATTGATGCTTTTACCGTCTTTGGAGACATCCGATTTACCATCAACGTCCATGCCTTCCAGCACGGCCATCTCTTTACCTTCAATCGCAATGGCAATCTTATCAATCGAGAGTTTCTGATCGCCGATACGCTCTTTGAAGTCGGTCATGCGGCTGTTGCCGTCTGCTTTCAAATTGTTGAAGGTAATCTGTACCTTCTGATCGTATTCGTTAACGGCGTTGACCAGACCGCTTTGCGCTTCCCCTGTCAGGGAGAGCACGTTCCCTTCGCGGTCAGCATCTACGGTGAAGTTGCCACCGCTGAAGGTGACTTTCTCGTTCTCTTTCTCGTAGTTCAGCGCCTTCAGCGCGATATTCGAGCGGGTGTCACCGGCATAGCTGATGCGGGTATCAACCGCGAAAGGCGATTCATTTTTTGCCAGATCGAACAGCGGCTTAGTTAAGTCGTTATTCACCAGCACGGTGTGAACGGACGCCATTGATGGGATCAGGTTAAAGGACTTCAGCTGCGCCAGCGGGAACGGACCGTGACTTACCACCTCATCCAGCACCACCGTCTGGCCCGGCTTCAGCCAGCCATTTTCATTTCCGGCAACGGGCTTCACCACAAGCTGCATATGGCTGGTGAATACCCCGCGCTCATAATTCTGATAGCTCAGCTCTACACCCGCTTCCGGTGCGCCACGCTTAATTTGGCTGTTAGCCTGTGCCACCATCTCAGCCAGACGGCTCTCCAGCTGCTTCCCGGTAAACCAGGATGCTCCCGTCCAGACTACGCCTAACACTACAATCACGCCTACCGCTACGACCGATTTTTTCATTGCGACTATCCCTAAAATGAAACCAGGCGGTAGAAACCGCCCGGAGATATAAAGCCTGCCACTAGCTTAGCAAGAGTTGTTAAAAAATTCAGTATTGTCTAAAGCTTATTAAATACGCGCGCCAGGCGACCGGTACCGCTCACGCTGACCGGGGACTCATTAGCAGCAACGAATGCTGACTCACCCGGCTTAAGCACCAGACGCTGTTCGCCTTTATGCAGTGTCGCTTCACCCTCAACGCAGAACAGGATCGCCGCGCTCTCCTGCGCGATGGTCGTTTTGGTCTGGCTGAGGTCGTGCAGGGAGAAAGCAAAATCGTCAACCGGAATAGGGAAGTCCAGCTCTGCGCCATTTTTGACGGGCTGAGTAAGCAGCTCGGCAGCAGGTTTTGCCACAAACTTCACGTTAGCCACCAGTTCAGGGATGTCGATATATTTCGGCGTCAGACCCGCGCGCAGCACGTTGTCCGAGTTGGCCATTACCTCCAGCGCCACACCCTGCAGATAGGCATGCGGCGTTTCCGCGAACAGGAACATGGCTTCGCCCGGGTTTAGCTTCACCACGTTCAGCAGCAGCGGGGAGAACAGGCCGCTGTCGTCCGGGTAAAACGCAGAAATCAGACGGATGGTGTCCCATGGTTCGCCCTGCTGGCCGTCCAGCGCCGCTTTCAGCACCGCCAGGGCGTGGGATTTCTCGTCGCCCTGCATGTTGAGCAGGCTGGCGAACAGCTGGCTCAGGCTTTCCGCGTTCGGATTTGCCAGGAAATGCGCGATAGCGTTATGCGCTCCTGCGACCGGCTGCAGCAGAGAGATGATCTCGGAGAACTCGCGAAACGCGTTCATCGCCAGGAAAGGGGTCAGCGCAAAGACCAGCTCCGGCTTGTGGTTCGGATCTTTATAGTTACGCTCGGCGGCATCTAACGGGATACCGGCCGCATTCTCTTTTGCAAAGCCAATTTCAGAGGCTTTCTTGTTCGGGTGAACCTGGATGGAGAGAGGTTGATCGGCACACAGCACCTTAAACAAGAACGGCAGCTCGCCAAATCGGCTGGCCACACTGTTGCCCAGCAGCGTGGCTTTATCGGCATCAATTACGTCGCGCAGCGCGCGCACCTGGCCGCTGGCATCTTCAACTTTTGAGCTGCTCTTCGGGTGGGCGCCCATCCACAGTTCTGCCATCGGCAGGTTGTCCGGGTTCGCGATACCGTAGAGTTCCGTTAACGCAGTTTTACTTCCCCAGGCGTAGTTTTGCACTGAGTTGATGAGTTTTTGCATTATCAAGCCCTGATTCAAATGTGGAATAAACTCCGGGTATTAAAGCAATAAACCACCTGGAAGTAACCTGCGGATGTAAAAAGTCGTACTAGTCTCAGTTTTTGTTAAAAAATTGTGTAGGATAAGCTGACTCGCTTTTAAGCCGGGCAGCGGAACATCTGCCCTGAATAATCAGACCGACGCAGTAAGTGAGAGAACAATGTCGAACAAACCCTTTCATTACCAGGATCCTTTCCCGCTCGGTAAGGATCAGACCGAATATTACCTGTTAACCCGCGATCATGTCTCTGTCTCTGAGTTTGAAGGGCAGGAGATCCTCAAGGTCGATCCGCAGGCGCTGACCTTACTGGCGCAGCACGCCTTCCACGACGCCTCGTTTATGCTTCGTCCTGCGCATCAGCAGCAGGTGGCCGATATTCTCAGCGACCCGGAGGCCAGCGAAAACGATAAGTATGTCGCGCTGCAGTTCCTGCGTAACTCCGATATCGCGGCAAAAGGCATTCTGCCGACCTGCCAGGACACCGGTACGGCCATCATCGTGGGTAAAAAAGGCCAGCGTGTCTGGACCGGTGGCGGCGATGAAGCCGCGCTGGCGCACGGTGTCTACAACACTTACACCGAAGACAACCTGCGCTACTCGCAAAACGCGGCGCTGGATATGTATAAAGAGGTCAACACCGGCACCAACCTGCCTGCGCAAATTGACCTCTACAGCGTGGACGGCGATGAGTACAAATTCCTTTGCATCGCGAAAGGCGGCGGTTCAGCCAACAAAACCTACCTCTACCAGGAAACGAAAGCGCTGCTCACACCGGGCAAGCTGAAGAACTACCTGGTGGAAAAAATGCGTACCCTCGGGACTGCAGCCTGCCCGCCATACCATATCGCCTTTGTCATTGGCGGCACGTCGGCGGAAGCGACGCTGAAAACCGTGAAGCTGGCATCGACCAAATACTACGACGGCCTGCCAACCGAAGGGAACGAACACGGCCAGGCGTTCCGTGATGTTCAGCTTGAGCAGGAGCTGCTGGAAGAAGCGCGTAATCTGGGGCTCGGCGCACAGTTCGGCGGTAAATACTTTGCTCACGACGTGCGTGTGATCCGTCTGCCGCGTCACGGCGCATCCTGCCCGGTGGGTATGGGCGTCTCATGCTCGGCGGATCGTAACATCAAAGCGAAGATCAACCGTGAAGGCGTGTGGATCGAAAAACTGGAGAACAACCCGGGTAAATACATTCCGGAAGAGTTGCGTAAAGCCGGTGAAGGTGAAGCGGTTCGCGTTGATCTGAACCGTCCGATGAAAGAGATTCTGGCGCAGCTGTCTCAGTACCCGGTCTCGACGCGTCTCTCCCTGAACGGCACGATCATCGTCGGCCGCGACATCGCCCATGCGAAGCTGAAAGAGCGCCTGGACAACGGCGAAGGGTTGCCGCAGTACATCAAAGATCATCCGATCTACTACGCGGGCCCGGCGAAAACGCCAGAGGGTTATGCCTCCGGCTCATTAGGCCCAACCACCGCAGGCCGTATGGACTCCTATGTTGACCAGCTCCAGGCCAACGGCGGCAGCATGATCATGCTGGCGAAAGGCAACCGCAGCCAGCAGGTGACGGATGCGTGCCACAAGCATGGCGGGTTCTACCTCGGCAGTATCGGTGGTCCGGCGGCCGTACTGGCGCAGGGCAGCATCAAGAGCCTGGAGTGCGTGGAATACCCGGAACTGGGTATGGAAGCGATCTGGAAAATTGAAGTGGAAGATTTCCCGGCGTTTATCCTGGTGGATGACAAAGGCAATGACTTCTTCAAGCAGATCCAGTCCTCTCAGTGTTCGGCATGTGTGAAGTAAGCTAAAAAGCCGGGTGGCGGCTACGTCACCCGACAACAAAAAGAGCGCACAAAGCGCCATAACGTTTCTCAGAAGTCATCAATACTTATCTCTTAAGCATGTGAGCAATCCCATCTTTAATTATCAAGGAGAAAGTAATGACAACGCATCGCCGTGAGAAAGATTCGATGGGCGCGATCGACGTTCCGGCCGACAAACTCTGGGGGGCGCAAACCCAGCGCTCGCTGGAACATTTCCGTATTTCGACAGAGAAAATGCCCGTTTCGCTGATTCAGGCGCTGGCGCTGACCAAACGTGCCGCCGCCAAAGTGAATCTGGATCTGGGCCTGCTGGCGGCTGACAAAGCCAACGCCATCATCAGTGCCGCCGACGAAGTGCTGGCGGGCAAGCATCCCGACGAATTCCCCCTGGCCATCTGGCAGACCGGCTCTGGCACGCAGAGCAACATGAACATGAATGAAGTGCTGGCCAACCGGGCAAGCGAGCTGCTGGGCGGCGTGCGCGGTATGGAGCGTAAGGTTCACCCGAACGATGACGTTAACAAGAGCCAGAGCTCCAACGATGTCTTCCCGACGGCAATGCACGTGGCGGCGGTGATTGCCATCCGTGAACAGCTGATCCCGCAGCTAAATGTGCTTAAAAGCACCCTTAACGAGAAAGCCCAGGCCTTCAGTGATATCGTCAAAATCGGGCGTACCCACCTGCAGGATGCCACGCCGCTGACCCTTGGACAGGAGATATCCGGCTGGGTGGCGATGCTGGAACACAATCTCAAACACATTGAGCACAGCCTGCCGCATCTCTCTGAGCTGGCGCTGGGCGGCACGGCGGTGGGGACGGGGTTGAATACCCATCCGGAGTACGCGGTGCGCGTGGCGGAAGAGCTGGCCGCGATTACCGGGCAACCGTTTGTTACCGCGCCCAATAAGTTTGAAGCGCTGGCAACCTGCGACGCGCTGGTTCACACCCATGGTGCGCTGAAAGGGCTGGCGGCATCACTGATGAAAATCGCCAACGACGTGCGCTGGCTGGCCTCTGGCCCGCGCTGCGGCATTGGTGAAATCAGCATCCCGGAAAATGAACCGGGTAGCTCCATTATGCCGGGCAAAGTGAACCCGACGCAGTGTGAAGCCATGACTATGCTCTGCTGTCAGGTGCTGGGAAATGATGTGGCCGTCAACATGGGCGGTGCGTCAGGCAATTTCGAGCTGAACGTCTATCGTCCGATGGTTATCCACAATGTGCTTCAGTCTGTACGGCTGCTGGCGGACGGCATGGAGAGTTTCAAGGCGCATTGCGCCTCCGGCATTGAGCCGAACCGCGAGCGAATCAGTCAGTTGCTCAATGAGTCGCTGATGCTGGTGACCGCCCTCAATACCCATATCGGCTACGACAAAGCCGCTGAGATCGCCAAAAAGGCGCATAAAGAGGGGCTGACGCTGAAAGCCTCTGCGCTGGCGCTCGGCTATCTCACGGAAGCCGAGTTTGATGCCTGGGTCCGCCCTGAAGCGATGGTCGGCAGCCTGAAATAGTCACGTCGCCACATACAGGTGCAGCCGGGGAATAATCAGCTGCAGCGGCTGCGCCTGAGGCTTATAGCGATGCTGAACGTTTTCCGCATCGTAATTCAGCAGTTCGCCAATGTCCGGTACCACGGCGCCCTGATCGGCATCATAGAGGGCAATCAGCGGCGTTGGGCAGGCGTACTGGATTTGCTTTTGCTGGCCTGAATACCAGACGCGGGCGATAGGCTGCACCTTCACCGGGCGTTTAATCTTAAGGCGCGTTTCAACGGGCAATGACGCGATGCTGTGATACTCCTGCTCCAGGCGCTCAATCCACTGCTCGCGCGACCACGGAGCCACGGTGCGCGGCGCTTTCAGGCTCTTTTCCAGCTGGGCCAGGATCTCATCCCGGGTAAAGTTTTTGATAATGTGCTTGTTGGCCCAGCCGAAGCGCAGCGTGGCGGGCTGACGCAGTACCGTCAGCGTACGGTAGGCGTTCAGGGTGATTAAACCCGGAAGCTGGCGGTGCACCCACTCAAAGCGGGCGGCTGGTGCCAGGCCTGACTCTTCGGTAATGATCTTTTCAAATGCCGCTTTCAGGGTATTGATGTGCGTAATCTGGGTTTCCAGCGCCTCACGGGTTTCGGCGTCCGTTTGCAGACAGATCACCCCCGGCAGGCGAACGGCCGCCTTGCTGCTGCGGTTTTCTGACTGCTGCTGAATAAACAGGCGACGATAGTGCTGTAGCGCCAGATCCCGGGCGGATTGGCCGATATGCTGTTTCACGTCGATGGTTTGCAGCGGATCGTGCTCTGCGCCTTTTGCCACCTCCGGCAGGGTAAAGACCCGCGCAGCCAACAGGCGGCAGGCCTGCAGGCGCTCGGTCAGCGTTAACAGCTCATGCTCCATCTCCCGAAAGGTGCTGTTCAGCCTTTCGATAAGATCGTATGTCGCCATGTGAATCCCCATTAGTTACAACATACTCATGGTATAGCACAGCACGCCGGGTCAGGCCAGCGTGCGGTTAAGGTCAGGCAGGAACGGGAAGGGCGATGTTATGGTACACCGGCCAGCTAAAGCAGAAGCATGCGCCGCCGAGTTCACTCTCCCCGCACTGCACCGTGCCGCCCATCGCCTGCGCGATAGAGTGGACAATCGCCAGCCCCAGACCACACCCTCCCGTCGCACGGTCGCGGCTCGGGTCGAGACGCACAAACGGCTCGAACACGGTTTCACGCGCATCCGGGGCGATGCCGGGGCCATCGTCTTCCACCGTCAGACGGGCCTGATTGTCCTGCAAGTCCAGGCCAATCCGCAGCGTGCTCTCGCTGTAGCGCATGGCGTTGTTCATCAGATTATCCAGCACGCGTTCCATCAGGCGCATGTCCAGCGCGCCGTAATCTCCCGGCGTGACGCGCGTTAACAGGGTGCGTTGCGGATTGACGCTCTGGACGTCATCAATATGAGTTTGGATCCACGTCGGCAAATCCGGGGTACTGAGGTGCAGTTCATTTTGTGGACGGTCAAGACGAGCATAGGTGAGCAGCTCCTCAATGAGCGCTTCAAGCTGGCCGATGTCGCGGTTTAACGCCTGAGACTCTGCCGCCGTAAGGTTTTCGCTCATCTCCAGCCGATAGCGCAGACGCACCAGCGGCGTGCGCAGTTCATGAGCAATCCCGTCGATCAGCTGTTTTTTGCTGGCAATCAGGGCGTTGATGTTATCGGCCATCTGGTTAAATGCCACCCCCAGACGTTCAAAGCTGGACCCGCTGTCAAAGTGAATACGCTCGGTAAGATGCCCCTCGCCAAAGCGCTGTGCGGCGGATTCCAGTTTCAGCATGTCCTGCCAGTGTGGGCGCATCCAGATAAAGACCGGGAAGGCGAGTGAAATGGCGATAAAGGCCATCAGGGCCATATCCAGCAGGCGCATCTGGTGCAGATAATAGAGATAAGGCACCGGCCCTACGGCCAGCACATAATGACTGCGCGGAATGCGCTGGATAAAGGTGTATTTCTCATCCAGTGCCACGATATCCCCGTCACG
The DNA here is from genome assembly GCF_047530935.1 of Enterobacter sp. 03-F-07-AD-ECC. Taxonomy (NCBI): domain Bacteria; kingdom Pseudomonadati; phylum Pseudomonadota; class Gammaproteobacteria; order Enterobacterales; family Enterobacteriaceae; genus Enterobacter; species Enterobacter sp. 03-F-07-AD-ECC. The sequence goes on from NZ_JBLKBZ010000007.1 coordinate 227,388, forward strand.
CAGGCGCTGCATGGCAGGCGGATCTAAATCGAAATCCTTCAGCGGTTCAATGCGCAGATCGAACGACAGGTTCAAATCCAGCTCTTTTAAGGTTCTCGCCCAGTCATGTGGTGGAATTTCACGCAGTTCGCTGCGCATCAGATAAAGTGAGCTTTTCATCAGGTCGTCCAGCGACTGCCTGCCCGCTCGTTCGGCAGTGAACTTATAGACCAGCCCGACCAGCATGGTCATCACCAGGAAGCAGACAAACAGCAAAAGATAAAACTGCACAAAAAGCTTTTTCATTAAATCTCACCGAAAAAACGATACATGCAGAATATACATGAAAAACCTTCCGGTGTTTTCACCACCATCATGCACGACAAACGTATTATCTGAGCCGTGCCGAGGTTTGTTACATGGCGTGAGTACTTCTTTTGATTTTGGCGATGAGTTTTTCTGTCACGCTCAGGCCTTCCGCGATCTCCGCATCAATCACGGCGCTTCCGAATTCGTTAATTAAATCCAACAATATTTCGTAAGACTGAATCAGTTCCAGAAGATCAAAGAGGGCTTTTTGGTCGGCACGCGCGGGGGAGGCTTGGTTAAGCGTTGCCTGATTAACAATCCATTCAAGATTGGTTTTGATGGCTTCTACGTCATGGTAGCTATACATATGTCATAGGCTTAAATCCTCATTTCAAGATTTTATGGGAGAGAGGTAGCGAAAGCGTCGCGATAAAAACGTTTATGTGGCGGGCCCGGTGCGAGCTTAAGAAGGAATGCAGGAAAAGTAATTATGGATTAGTTCGCTGGCTTAGCAAGTTAATTGTTGCGCCAACGGGCAAATTAACGCGCGAAAGAAAGGGCATTGTCATGTAATGCCTTCATTTCGCGCAGGCTATGCTATTTTGCTAACGCGATCAGGTTTCCCAGGCGTGCGGGGCGAACAGATAACCCTTGTTACGCACGGTTTTGATGCGGTACGGCTCGGTGGCGTTGTCCTGCAGTTTCTTACGCAGTCGCGAAATAGCCACGTCAACACTGCGATCCATTCCATCGTAACTTACGCCGCGCAGGTTTTTCAGCAACGCGTCACGGTCCATAATTTGCCCCGCATGGGTGGCCAGCTCCCAGAGCAGGTCAAAATCGGCGGTAGAGAGCGCGATAAGCTCACCGGAGAGCAGGACCTGGCGGTTAACCGGATCGATGGATAACGTGCCAAACCGCATCGCTTTATGCGGCATCAGGGACTGCGCCGGCACCTCGCGTTCACTGCTGGCATGCTGGCGCAAATGCAGGCGCAGACGGGCGAGCAGAACGGCAGGCGGCGTGGTTTTAAGAATGTAGTCATTGGCCCCCATCTCCAGCGACAGAATATGGTTCATGTCGCTGTCCAGTGAGGTCAGCAGCACGATAGGGCCATCCCACTGAGCCCGCAGGTCGCGGCACAGCGTCATCCCGTCTTTGCCGGGCAACATGATATCCAGCAGCACCAGATCCGGGTTTTCACGCACCACGACCTCTTCGGCGCGATCGCCACGTGGCTCAACAATAACGTCCATATCATGTTTACCCAGATAAGCGGCGATCAATTGCCCCACTTCGGGCTCATCTTCTACATAAACAATCTTATTCATACAACGTCTGTTATCGCGAAAAATGCCAACATACACCGCGTAACCTTAACCTTCCATTAATCTTTCAAAATTAACGTCAGTTCCGTTATTCTGGCTCATATTGTTACTTGATTGTTATAGGAAAAAGCATGGGGCTGGCGATAAAAGCCGCGCTGGGCGCGCTGGTGGTGTTATTGATTGGCGTACTGGCAAAAACAAAAAATTACTACATTGCCGGGCTGATTCCGCTCTTCCCGACGTTTGCGCTCATTGCACACTACATTGTCGCCTCGGAACGCGGCACTGAGGCGCTGCGCACCACCATTGTGTTTGGCATGTGGTCAATCATCCCTTACTTTCTCTACCTGTTGTCCTTGTGGTATTTCACGGGCTTTCTGCGGCTTCCCCTGGCGCTGGGCGGGGCGGTGGTCTGCTGGGGGCTCAGCGCCTGGGTGCTGATTTTCTTCTGGAGCCGCTATCACTAGCGCAGCGGTCGCCCGCCGTCCACGGCAAAGGTTCTGCCGGTGACGTAACAGCTGGTGAGCAGATAATCGATAAGATCGATGACCTCTTTCTCGCCAGGGGCGATTTTCATCAGGGATTTATTCAGCGCCTGCTGACGATACTCGGCATCATCGCCCTCGTTGAATAAAATCATCGCCGGGGCGATGGCGTTCACCTTGACCTCTGGTGCCAGCTTGCGGGCAAATGAACGCGTCATGTTATCCAGTGCGGCTTTACTCGCCGCATAAGCGATGTGTTTGTCGCTCCCGCGCTCCACCACATAATCGGTGAAATGAATAATGTCACCCGCGGCATGGCCGTGGCCGCGCAGCAGATCCTGTAGGGCATGGTTAAGCAAATAGGGGGCATTGACGTGGATCTGCAGCATACAGGCGAGCGTTTCGCTGAGCGACGTACCGGGTTTTTCTGCAAGCCATGCGCTGGCGTTATGGATAATCGCCCGCAGACCGTGGGTCGTTGATTTGACCTTATCCGCAAAGGCAAGAATGCCGTCGTCGGTGGAGAAATCAGCCTGAATACAGGTTGCACCTGCTTTTCGTAGCCCGTCTATCGAGGGGTATTCCGTGCGGTAACTGACAATGACCGGGTGGCGAAGGTTGAGAAAGTGATGGGCGAGGGCGAGGCCGATACGACGGCCTCCACCGGTGATCAGTATTGGGCGATGCTGCGCAGTTCCCATCGTATTCTCCTTTTCAGTTCAACAATGGGAAACGCAGGGTTATCCCATTAACATCCAGGTTGCCGGTACGGCAGCAACCAGTAACAGCCCGATGAGGGCCATTTCGCGGCGTTTAAGCGCGTTCTCCAGCTGATGAGTACGGCGGGCATAGATAAACACCAGCAGGCCCGGCGCATACAACACCACCGACAGCAGCAGGTGCATAGGCCCGGAAGCATACAACAACCACAAACCGTAAATACAGGCGCCGATCCCTACCGCATAGTGCGCCGGGCGGGTGGCGATTTTTAACAGATACGCACCCACTAAGAAATAGGGTACCAGAATCATCTCCGAGGCGATGGTCAGCAGGGTGTTATAGTCCGAACCTGTGAGCCAGATCAGCACCAGGCAGACCTGAACGCTGATATTCGTCAGCCAGAGTGACGCTGACGGCGCACTGTTTTTATTCTGACGGGCAAACAGACGCGGAAACGCTTTGTGCGTGGCAGCCAGGAAAGGCACTTCTGCCGCCATGATGGTCCAGCTCAGGTAAGCCCCACAGACGGAGATAATCAGTCCCGCGGCAATGACCACATCACCCCATCTACCGAGCATTTTCACCATCAGACCGGCCATGGATGGGTTACGCATTTCGGCCAGTTCAGGACGAGCCACCACACCCAGCGACAGCAGCGTCACCAGCAGATAGACACCGAGGGCCGCCAGCACCGCCAGCAGCGTGGCGCGTCCGACGTCGCGCTTGTTGCGCGCGCGGGCAGAGACCACCACCGCACCTTCAACGCCAATGAAAACCCACAGGGTGATCAGCATGGTGTTTTTCACCTGCTCCCAGACGGGGACGCCCAGCGCAAGGCCAGTGAAATCGAGTTTAAATACATCCAGACGGAATGCCATAAACGCCAGCACAATAAACAGCCCGAGCGGAACCAGTTTGGCCAGCGTCGCCACCAGGTTAATGCTTGCCGCTGTCTGGACGCCGCGCAAAATGAGCCAGTGTACGACCCACAGCAGCACCGACGCCCCGACAATCGACTGCCCGGTGTTGCCGTCACCAAAGAGACGCAGCTCGGGCGTATCGGTAAAGAAACTGAGCGCCGAGAAGACAATAACCAGATAGGAGACGTTAGCGATCACCGCACACAGCCAGTAACCCCACGCGGAACAGAAGCCAATCAGTTCCCCAAAACCGGCCCGCGCGTAGGTGAAAATACCGCCATCGAGATCGGGACGAATACGGGTCAGCAGCAGCATGGCGAAGGCCAGCAGCAAAATGCCAACGCCGGTAATCCCCCAGCCAATCAGCAGTGCGGCAGGGCTTGCGACGGCCGCCATATTCTGCGGTAAACTGAATACCCCCGCACCCAGCATTGAGCTTAAAACGAGTGCAGTTAAAGCACTCAGGCCAAGTTTCTTTTCCATTGGCTTCCTGTTATGAAAGGTCCAAATCCAGAATAATTATTTCGCACAGGCGCATAAAAATGGTGGATCACACTAAGGCGCGGGATTTTACGGAGTGTCACGAACGCATGCAATGATGTGTAGCAGAAATTCAAAAAAAGTAACAAAAAAAGGCGGCACTGAGCCGCCTTTAATGAAGGGTTTTGTTACTTGTACAGATCGGCGCTGATGGTCATGTTGTTACCACGTTCCTGCCACTGGCGGGTGATGTGGTAGTACTTCGCCCCTTTCTTCGCCGCACGCTTCGCGACCTGATAAGAGACTTCCGTACCGTTGCCATAGTTGCCGGTAAACTTGATGCTGTCGAACGGCACCATCTGCGCAGCCGTGGCGTTGTTCAGCTCTTCAACTTTGGTGCCGTCTGGCAGGGTAACGGAGTAACGGCCACCTTTCGTGGATTGCGTCTCAAAGAAACGGCCCACTTCAGCGCTTGGCGCTGCGGAGGTTGCTACGCCTGGAATTTCGACTTTCTTCGCTTCTTCGCCGCCTTTCGCTAACGCCGCGCGACCGGCTTCTGAATCAGCAGGGATGGCATCCGGGCTTTGCAGAACGCGTTTTTTCGCATCTTCTTTATAGATGAACGCGGTAATACGCTGGTTGCCACCCTGGTTAGCATCTACCTGACGCACGATGTAGAACGAGTAAGCCCCTTTCTGTTTCGCGGCTTTGGTGATGGCATCGTTCACTTCTGGCTGGCTGCGGTAGAAGCCCTGAACGGTAACGGTGTCATACGGTTCCAGCTCAATCGCCTGATCTTTAGGCAGTTCAACGACGCCGTTGATCACGCGGTTTTTCGGCGCGTCAGCTTTTGGCGCATTCTCTTTGTACAGCGCAATGGTCACGCGCTGGTTGCCGCTATTGCCTTGATCGGACTGGTCAAGCACGTAAAACGACGCTGCGCCGTTTTTATCAGCGGCTTTTGATGCGGCGGTAACGGCATCGCCAATAGAGTTGTAACGACCCACAATGACCGTATGGTCAAAAGGTTTTAACGCTGCCGCTTGCTCCGGCGTTAACTCTGTCGCGGCATTCGCAGACAGGGCGGTCGCGGAAAGAAGTGCGGACGCCAGGAGTGTGTTCTTAAGCTTCATAAAAATAATCCTTCGCCTTGCGCAAACCATGTACTGGTATTGTTGTTAATTTGAGACGGTCCCGATTATGGCATTTAAAACCTGTTGCTGTCTGCGCCATTTTTCACAGCCTGTGCTCACCGAAGGATCTGATTCGATAACATTTAGTGATATGTTGAAAAAACAGGCGTTTGACAAGCAAAAGTGATAAAGCATATGACTTTTACAAGTTAATTTAATGTTAATAAGTTGATCTCATATGGCGCTATATCATGTTTTTACCGCTTCGCTTGCGCGATTTATCGGTTCTGAGGATGAATTTAAGGTAAATATCTCTGTCAGCGAGGCCGATCGCTTATTTTTCACAGATAATGTAAGAAATAGTGTTTTCAGGCGGTAGATCGCAGGCGCTATTTTCAGTAGGTTATAGAAAGTTTGTTACTGTTTTATTTTCCGGGGTTACTCATTTGCCGCCGCTCTAAGGATGGCGAAATTTGATGCAACTGCGGGCATTTATCGATAAACCATCATCAAAAACCGATGGAAGGGAAAACTATGCGTATTGGGGTACCAAAAGAACGGTTTGCCAATGAAACCCGCGTAGCGGCGACACCAAAAACGGTGGAGCAACTGCTTAAACTGGGTTTTACCGTCGCCATTGAAAGCGGCGCGGGCAAACTGGCGAGTTTCGATGACGAGGCCTTTATTCAGGCTGGTGCGGACGTGGTGGACGGTGCTGAAGTCTGGCAATCACCCGTTATTCTGAAGGTGAATGCGCCGCAAGAGAGCGAGATTGAGCTGCTGAACCCGGGCACCACGCTGGTGAGCTTTATCTGGCCTGCCCAAAACCCAGAGCTGATGGAGAAGCTGGCGGCACGTGGCGTGACGGTAATGGCGATGGACTCCGTGCCGCGTATTTCGCGCGCGCAGTCTCTGGATGCCCTGAGTTCAATGGCGAACATCGCCGGTTACCGTGCAATCGTCGAAGCCGCCCACGAATTCGGCCGTTTCTTCACCGGTCAGATCACGGCGGCAGGCAAAGTGCCTCCGGCAAAAGTGATGGTGATTGGTGCCGGTGTGGCAGGCCTAGCGGCTATCGGTGCGGCAAACAGCCTGGGCGCTATCGTCCGCGCCTTTGACACCCGTCCGGAAGTGAAGGAGCAGGTGCAGAGTATGGGCGCCGAGTTCCTTGAGCTGGACTTCAAGGAAGAAGCGGGCAGCGGTGATGGTTATGCGAAGGTGATGTCCGAAGCCTTTATCAAAGCGGAAATGGAACTCTTTGCCGCGCAGGCAAAAGAGGTGGACATTATTGTCACCACCGCGCTGATCCCGGGTAAACCGGCACCGAAGCTGATCACCCGTGAGATGGTGGACACCATGAAGCCGGGCAGCGTGATTGTCGACCTGGCCGCGCAAAACGGCGGTAACTGTGAATATACCGTGCCGAACCAGGTATCCACGACCGCCAACGGCGTGAAGGTGATTGGTTATACGGATCTGCCTGGCCGTCTGCCCACGCAGTCGTCCCAGCTGTACGGTACTAACCTTGTTAACCTGCTGAAACTGCTCTGCAAAGAGAAAGATGGCAACATCACCGTTGATTTTGACGATGTGGTTGTGCGCGGCGTGACCGTGGTGCGTGAAGGCGAAATCACCTGGCCTGCGCCACCGATTCAGGTTTCCGCCCAGCCTCAGGCTGCACCGAAAGCGGCGCCAGAACCCACAGAGCCTGCTAAACCGGCATCTCCGTGGCGTAAATACGCGCTCATGGCGCTGGCGATTATTCTGTTTGGCTGGCTGGCCGATGTCGCGCCAAAAGAGTTCCTCGGCCACTTTACCGTCTTCGCGCTCTCCTGCGTGGTGGGTTACTACGTGGTCTGGAATGTCTCCCATGCACTACACACGCCATTGATGTCGGTCACTAACGCCATCTCCGGGATCATCGTGGTCGGGGCGTTACTGCAGATTGGTCACGGCGGCTGGATTAGCTTCCTGAGCTTTATCGCGGTGCTGATCGCCAGTATCAATATTTTCGGTGGTTTCACCGTGACTCAGCGCATGCTGAAAATGTTTCGTAAAGGCTAAGGGGTAGCATATGTCTGGAGGATTAGTGACAGCCGCATACATTGTTGCTGCAATCCTGTTTATTTTCAGTCTGGCGGGACTTTCCAAACACGAAACGTCTCAGCAGGGTAATAACTTTGGTATCGCCGGGATGGCGATTGCGCTGATTGCCACTATTTTCGGACCCGATACCGGCAACGTTGCCTGGATCCTGGTGGCGATGATCATCGGCGGGGCGATCGGTATTCGTCTGGCAAAACGCGTTGAAATGACCGAAATGCCGGAGCTGGTGGCGATCCTGCACAGCTTCGTCGGTCTGGCGGCGGTGCTGGTGGGCTTCAACAGCTATCTGTACCACGAACCGGGCATGGAGCCGATTCTGGTCAACATTCATCTGACCGAAGTGTTCCTGGGCATCTTCATCGGTGCAGTGACCTTCACCGGCTCGATTGTGGCGTTCGGTAAGCTGCGCGGTAAGATCTCCTCCAAACCGCTGATGCTGCCAAATCGTCATAAGCTGAATCTGGCGGCGCTGGTGGTCTCCTTTGTGCTGCTGGTGGTCTTTGTGCGTACCGAAAGCGTAGGTCTGCAGGTGCTGGCGTTACTGGTGATGACCATCATTGCGCTGGCGTTCGGCTGGCACCTGGTGGCCTCCATCGGTGGGGCAGATATGCCGGTTGTGGTGTCGATGCTGAACTCCTACTCCGGGTGGGCGGCCGCAGCGGCTGGCTTTATGCTAAGCAACGACCTGTTGATTGTCACCGGTGCGCTGGTGGGCTCTTCCGGTGCGATTCTGTCCTACATCATGTGTAAGGCGATGAACCGCTCATTCATCAGCGTTATCGCCGGTGGTTTTGGCTCTGACGGCTCCTCGACCGGTTCTGACGAAGAAGTGGGCGAGCACCGTGAGATCAGCGCAGAAGATACGGCAGAGATGCTGAAAAACTCGCACTCGGTCATCATCACCCCAGGCTATGGCATGGCGGTGGCGCAGGCGCAGTATCCGGTCGCTGAAATCACCGAGAAGCTGCGCGCGCGCGGCATCAAGGTGCGCTTTGGCATCCACCCGGTAGCGGGGCGTCTGCCAGGCCACATGAACGTGCTGCTGGCAGAAGCGAAAGTGCCTTACGACATCGTGCTGGAGATGGACGAGATCAACGATGATTTCGCCGACACCGACACCGTGCTGGTCATTGGCGCCAACGACACCGTTAACCCGGCGGCGCAGGACGATCCACGCAGCCCAATCGCCGGGATGCCGGTTCTGGAAGTGTGGAAGGCGCAGAACGTGATTGTCTTCAAACGTTCCATGAACACCGGCTACGCTGGCGTTCAGAACCCGCTGTTCTTCAAAGAGAACACCCACATGCTGTTTGGCGATGCCAAAGCCAGCGTGGATGCGATCCTGAAAGCACTGTAATTCGCGTTCTCCTCAAAAACCGCTCTTCGGGGCGGTTTTCTTATTTCTGCGGTCAGCGTTTCTCCTCTGTCTATACTTTACCCTTTGTGTACTACGAGGAGGTGAAATGCAATTTTTGTCCCGCTTCGACATCCTGGAGCTGATGATGACGCCGACATTCTGGGTAAGCGTCGCCACGGTTATCGTCGTGACGCTGCTGGTCTACTGGCTTCTGACGCGCCTGATCGCATTCGTTAAGAGAGGGATCACAACCTGGGGAGATAAGCACCCAACCACAAACAGGATGCGTTTTATCCTGACCGATATGCTTAACCGCACCAGTCGCTTCCTGCTTTTTGTCGTGGCGCTGCTCATCAGCCTGCGTTTTGTTGACTTACCCGACCGGCTCTTTAGCACCGTAAGCCACGCCTGGTTCCTGGTCTTCGCGATACAGGTGGCGCTCTGGCTGGATCAGGGCGTGGTGTCGTGGCTGCGACACGTTATGCTGGCCCCCGGCAGTCATAAAAATCCGGTTACCCTGGTGATCACCGGTCTTATCCTTCGCGCTATCGTCTGGTCTGTGATGCTGCTGTCGATTCTCGCTAACGCGGGCGTCAACATCACCGCGCTGGTGGCAAGCCTGGGGGTAGGGGGTATTGCTATCGCCCTCGCCGTACAAACCATTCTGAGCGACGTCTTCGCTTCGCTTTCTATCGGCTTTGATAAACCGTTTGAAATTGGTGATTTCGTGGTGTTCAACGACGTGGCGGGAACGGTGGAACACATAGGCTTAAAAACGACCCGTATTCGTAGCCTGAGTGGGGAGCAGATCGTTTGCGGTAACGCCATTTTGCTTCAGCAGACGCTCCACAACTATAAACGTATGCAGACCCGTCGCATCGTCTTCACGTTTGGCGTCGCCAGCGACACGCCGCCTGAAAAGCTGCGCTATGTGGGGGATATGGTCAGGCAGATCATCACCGATGTGGGTGAGACAAAGTTCGATCGCGCCCATTTCCTCGGGTTTGACCGTGACCGCCTGACGTTTGAAGTGGTTCATATTGTCAATACGGCGGATTACAACAAATACATGGATATCCAGCAGGAGATTAATATCCGTATTCTCGAAGGGCTGAACGCCCAGGAGATTAAGCTGGCGCTGCCCAGCATGGTGTTGCACGCACCGTGGATGCAGGATCGATCAACTGAAGAGACACAGACAGCGATCGAGAGCTGATAAGAAAAGCCCGCCGGGGAGGCGGGCGAGTAGATTGACGTTAATCGTCTTCCGGGTCATCCAGCTCAACCGGCGTCTGGTACTCATCCGGCTTAATGACCAGCAGGTCGCAGCGCAGATGGTCAATCACCTGTTCCGCGGTATTGCCCAGGAACGCGGCAGAAATACCGGTCCGTCCGATGGTGCCCAGCACCACAATCCCTGCCTGCAGATGTTCGGCTAAATCCGGGATCACCTCTTCAGGCAACCCTTTCTCGACATGCGTCATGTTCTCATCAATGCTGAACTTCTGGCGCAACGCTTTCATGGCCAGCAGGTGCTGTCCGCGGATCGCGTCGTTATATACGCTCGGGTCAAATTCAGGCAGTTCGATGGCAATATTGATAGGGGTAACCGGGTAAGCGCCGACCAGATGCACTTCGGTGTGGTTAACCTGCTCGGCAAGCAGCAGCGTCTCTTTGACCAGCTTTTCATTCAGCGAATTGTGATAATCCTCTTCGCTTGCCAGGTTTACTGCCACGACGGCTTTGCCGCCTTCAGGCCACGGCTGATCTTTCACCATCCAGACCGGGCACGGGCATTTACGCAGCAAGTGCCAGTCTGTCGGCGTGAAAATCACGGATTCCAGCTTGTCGTGCTGGTGCGCCATTTTCAGCAGCAGATCGTGCCCACCGGCGACGACTTCCTGGATAATCGCTTCAAAGGGGCGGTTATGCCAGACCACTTTAATATCGATAGGCACACCCGCTTCAAGGTAGTACTTCGCCTGTTCGCGGATCCACGCGGTACGTTGGCTGATCACTCCCTGACGCATAGCGGTACGCTCGTCAGGCGACAGAAGGGTGGTCATCTCATACGAGAAGTCATAGATCGGCAAAAACGCTTTGATTTTGCCACCAATCCGTTGATGTAAATACACAGCACGTCGTAATGCCGGCTGATCGTCCTGATTAGGATCGATAGCTACCAGCATGTTTTGATACTTTGCCATACAGGTCTCCTTACTACTGTCACCACAGTCTGTAATTAAAAGAGTAACCTATATATCCTGAATGAAACAGAGGTAAGGTTTTGCCAGATCAATAATTCATGAAAATATCTCAGAAGAATAGCACCGTCGTTGTCACCGCGATAAACGCGATCAACAGCAGCACCATCACCACGATGGCAAACGTGGTGGAGTCCTGAACGTAGGTTTTTTCCTCTCCCTTCATTGGGCCGACAAGCATGATCCAGATGAAGAGGAAGGTCACGGAGGCAATAACAACTGAAACGAAAAATAAACTTTCTCTCAATTTAACCTCAACGAGAACCTTTCAGGAGCGGGGGATGTCTGTCGCAGGGGCGGGAAGTGGTGTGCTTACCTGCCAGACCAATAAATCATAAAAATTTATCGGCCTGGCATCAATCATTCGTGGGGTTTATGCCACGTTGCGGGCGTGGCCGGCAAGAACAGCCAGCGCTTCACCGTTTTCGATGGTGATGTATTTACCTTTAACGGCCAGCATACCGCTTTTCTGGAAACGGCCCAGCAGACGGCTGATGGTTTCCACGGTCAGGCCCAGGTAGTTACCAATATCGCCACGGGTCATGGTGAGACGGAACTCACGTGGAGAGAAACCACGTTCGGCGAAACGGCGGGAGAGGTTATAGATAAATGCAGCCAGGCGCTCTTCCGCATTCTTTTTGGACAGCAGCAGGATCATGTCCTGATCGCCTTTGATCTCACCGCTCATCAGACGCATCATCTGCTGACGCAGGTTTGGCATTTTGCCTGACAGATCGTCCAGCGTTTCAAACGGGATTTCGCAGACCATTGAGGTTTCCAGCGCCTGCGCAAAGCTCGGGTGATGGCCAGTACCGATGGCGTCAAAGCCGACCAGATCACCTGCCAGATGGAAGCCGGTGATCTGCTCATCACCCTGTTCGGTGATGGTATAGCTTTTGATGGTGCCAGAACGGATAGCATAGAGCGATTTCAGTTCGTCTCCCGCTTTAAACAGCGTCTGCCCTTTCTGAATAGGCTTTTTGCGCTCGATGATGTTATCAAGCTGGTCAAGCTCATGCTCATTCAGGGTAAACGGGATACAGAGCTGGCTGATGCTGCAATCCTGGCAATGGATAGCACAACCGCCAGACTGAATGCGTCGTATAATTCGCTTTTCTGGGATCATAGGTTTGCTCAAGCCTTAATTGATATTGGTCAATTTTAACATCTTTTTGGTAAGTACGTAAGCCTGGCAAACCATCAATAAGGACAAGAGACGGCAACGTGTTGCCATCTTCTTGAAATTCCACAGCTTGATTATGGATTTTTAGCCTAACCGGTAGAAAATTAAGCACAAAAAGCCTGGGAACTACAGCAAAAGATACCCTTCGTGACGCAGTAACCACTCCTTGCGCTGCACACCGCCGGCATAGCCGGTCATGGTGCCGTTGCGGCCGATCACACGATGGCAGGGCACCACGATACTGACGGGGTTAGAACCGTTCGCGGCACCCACCGCCCGCGCCGCGCCCGCGCGGCCTAACTGTTCTGCGAGCTGGCCGTAGTGCATAACCTGACCACACGGAATATCGCGTAGCGCCTGCCAGACTTCACGCTGGAATGGCGTACCGGCCGTGGCGGTTGGCAGGTCATTGATGATGCTGAGATCGCCCTCGAAGTACGCCGCCAGCTTGTCGCTCAGCCCACCTGGATTGGTGGCACTGATGCGCTCAAAACCCTGGGCGCGGTAATGGATGTTGAGCAGCTCTTCCATGCGATCGCTGTGCTCTTCCCATTCCACGGCACGCAGATGGAACTGCTCGTCGGCGATAACCCACAGCGGCCCAAGCGGCGTTGCAATTTTATCTTCGAGTAATCTCAGCATCCTCTTTCCTTTAATTCAGCCTCGGGTAGATACCCGGTCCTATCGGCAGGCCGACAAGATACCATGCCACCAGCATCACCAGCCATACCCCTAAAAAGATAAGCGGATAGGGTAAAACCAGCGAATAGTAGGTACCCAGCTTCGCCTCCGGTTTATAGCGCTGCAGGAAGCCCAAAAACAGCGGTACGAATGGCGAAACCGGCGCCAGCGGGATCACCGAGGAGTCGGCGATACGGAACAGGATCTGCGCAAAGGCCGGATGGAAGCCCAGCATCATAAACATCGGCACGAAAATGGGGGCCAGAATCGACCAGATGGCGGATCCGCTGGCGATAAACATGCACAGCAGTGACGACAGCAGCGCCAGACCCACAAACGCCGGGACGCCGCTTAACCCGGCGGCTTCCAGCGCATCGGTCAGGCCAACGGCCATAAATTTGCCCATGTTGCTCCAGTTAAACATGGCGACGAACTGGGCCAGCGGGAAGACCATCACGATAAAGCCCGCCATCTCCTTCATCGGCTCAATCATCAGTTGCGGCAGATCGGCCTGGCGGCGGATTTTGCCGGTGGCGATGCCATACGCGAGCGACACGACAAAGAAAAACAGAATGATCAGCGGCACAATGCCCTGTATAAACGGCGAGGGCAGGACGGTATGTTTCACCGGGTCGCGCAGGATACCGTTCTCCGGCACTACCATCAGCGCCACCATCGCGATAAATACCAGCGAGACTATCCCGGCGACACGCAGGCCAAAGCGTTGCTCTTTGCTCAGCGTTTCCAGCTTTTCGTCACTACGGCCTTCCCATTTCCCTAACCGCGGCTCGATGATCTTATCGGTAATCAGCCCGCCAACAAGCGTCAGGACGATGACCGAACTGGCCATAAAGTACCAGTTGTCGATCACGCTGACGTGCATGGCCGCATCGATTGTTTTCGCCGCCTCGGTGCTAATCCCCGAAAGCAGGACATCGGTGGTGACGATCAGCAGATTGGCAGTGAAACCGCATCCCACACCGGCAATTGCCGACAACAGACCCGCCACGGGGTGACGCCCGACGGCAAGGAAGATCAGCGCCCCCATCGGCGGCATGATTACCAGCGCGGCATCAGAAGAGATGTGGCTGAAAAACGCAATAAACAGCACCATATAGCTGGCGTAGCGTGCGCTGACGTGAGAAGCCATTTTCACCATCAGCGCGGGGAGCAGGCCAACGCGCTCAGCCAGACCGGCCCCCAGCACCAGCGCCAGAATGGCGCCCAGCGGCGCAAAACCGCTGAAGTTTTTAATCACATTCGGTAAAAACCAGTGCAACCCTTCAATGCTCAGCAGGTTCTTTACGCTTACCATGCTGCCATCGGCCGGGCTGCGCACGCTCACCCCTAAGGCGGACAGCACGGCTGTCGCCACCATCAAAACCACGATCAACCAGATAAAAAGCAGGAAAGGGTGTGGCACTTTATTGCCGATCCTTTCAACCCAGCCATAGAGCTTACCGGATGGGGAATGCGAAGGTATGGATGACATACTCATGGGCGTTCCTCGGGACTGTTGTGTTGTGTTGTGTTGTGTTTTTTTATTTTAAAGGTGACGGTGTCACGCCTGCAGGGATCGGACACACGTACGGTTTTTCTTGTGTTTGTTGTTCGAACTCTTCACGACATTTTTTCAGCAGGTCTGCGTCCTGCAGCAGATGTAGCGCGGTGGCACCCATCACTTTCCCGGCCAGCAGCATGCCTTTATGGGCAATGGACGTTCGCCCCTGAGCCACCAGTTGCCAGGTGTGCAGCGGCGTGCCGACGGTAAAGCAGGGGCTGAAACACTGGGCGACGGGCATCTTCCAGCTAACATCACCCACGTCCGTGGAGCCAGCCAGCACGTTATCGGTGATAGCGTAAGGCGCGACCTCGTCCACCAGCAGGGTCTCCTGGTGGCGGCGGGCAAAGGCTTTACCTTCGTTCCCCCCGGTTGCAGCAATGTTTCTGAGGCTGTTTTGCAGATCGTTTGCCGTCAGGGTGGCGCGGATCTCCCGGGCAAAGGCGCGTTCCTCCTCCGTCCAGGCTGGCGTGCCGTAATGTTGCAGGGCGCGATACATCGCCGCTTCGAGCGTGCGGTTTGGCAGGTAGCTGGAGCAGGCTTTATCAAAGCGACACTCGACGGTAGTTTCGGTCATCAACGCCGCACCCTGAGCGATCTTCTCAATGCGCGCGTAGATTTGCTGCGCGTCGGCCATCTCCGGGGCGCGGATCAGGTACAGCACTTCGGCCTGCGCCTGCACCACGTTGGGGGAGATGCCGCCGGTATCGGTTATGGCGTAATGGACGCGTGCTTTCTCGATGATATGTTCGTTGAGGAAGTTGGTGCCGGTGGTCATCAGCGTCACCGCATCCAGCGCGCTGCGCCCCAGATGCGGCGAGTTTGCCGCATGCGCCGCCACGCCCTTAAAGCGCCAGGCGGCCTGGATATTGGCCAGCGTACTGACGTTAAACATGCCGGCAAACGCTTCCGGGTGCCAGGTGACCGCGGCGTCAACATCGTCAAACAAGCCCTCACGGACCATAAACGTTTTACCGGAACCGCCTTCTTCGCCGGGACAACCGTAAAAACGCACGGTTCCACTCCCGCCGTGCTGCTCCAGCCAGCTTTTCACCGCAACGGCACCTGCAAACGCCGCGGTGCCGAGCAGGTTATGCCCGCAGCCATGGCCGTTAGCACCGGGCGTGGTGGCGTGTGCCGTCGCGCAGTGTGCCTGCTGGCTTAATCCGGCCAGCGCGTCATATTCGCCGAGCAGGGCAATCACCGGTTTACCGCTACCGAAGCTGGCGATAAAGGCATTCGGAATGCCGCCAGCCTCACGGGTCAGGATGAAGCCTTCCGCTTCCAGCGCGCTGGCCAGCCGCTCTGCGGACCAGAACTCTTCAAAGCGGGTTTCCGGGTGATCCCAGATTTCGTCGGCAATGTCGGTGAACGTCTGACATCGCGTGTCGATTGCATCGGCAATAAAAGCGTAGTTCTCCTGCATTACACACCTCGCGTCCAGGGGAAATTCAGCGCAGTGCGCGCCAGCGTTTCGATAGCGACGGTCATGACGCGCTCATCAAAGTCGAATTTTTCATTGTGATGTCCGGCGCTCAAATCTGTGCCAAACACCATGTAGGAGGCCATGCCGCCGTTTTCTTGCACCCGGGCCATCATCAGCGTGGCGTCTTCGGAACCGGCCGGGGCTTTAACCTTATCAATGGCCTGTTCCACACCGGGCACCTGGCTTGCCTGCTGGCGCAGATAATCCACCCAGGCAGGTGTCGGAGCGCTGGCGGTGGCTGCCCCCATCAGGCGCATCTCAGCCGTCACGCCGTACAGCGCGGCGGCACCGGTAATGACGGACTGCGCGCGTTCGAACACATACTGATTGATCGCCTCGCTCTCGCCGCGGGTTTCGACCTTAAGCAGGGCATGGGCGGGTACCACGTTGCGTCCGCTGCCGGCCTGCATCACTCCCACATTCACCCGAGAAGCCCCTTCGCTGTGTGGCGCAGTGCTGTGCAGCGCGAGCGCGGCCTGGGCGGCGGCGAGCAGGGCGTTACGGCCTTCTTCCGGTTTACCGCCTGCGTGTGCGGCAACGCCGGTAAACGTTGCGTCAAACTTGGTTGTCGCCATAAAGTTATCGCTGCCGCAGATCACCGTCCCGGCAGGCACCCCGGTACCAATGTGAATGGCGGTGAAATAGTCCACCCCGTCCAGTGCCCCGGCGGCCACCATGGCGCGTGCGCCGCGAGTGCCTTCTTCGGCAGGCTGGAAGATCAGCCTGATGGTGCCGTTCAGCTGCGCTTTGTTGTGCATGAGCACGTGCGCCAGCCCAAGGCCAATCGTGGTGTGGCCGTCGTGCGCGCAGGCGTGCATCATGCCCGGATTGCAGGAGGCAAAGCCGTCGCGGAACGGGCGGTGGCTGTCGTCGAGCGCTTCGCTCAGGTCGAGAGCGTCCATGTCCACGCGAAACGCCAGCGTCGGGCCGGGACGGCCGGTGTTAAGCGTGGCAACCAGGCCGGTGAAGCCGCCTTCAAACGGCGCGAGCCATTTTTCGGGCGCGCCCTGCGCACGGGCGCGGGCAAATTCTCGCGTCAGGGTAGCGTTATCCGGCAACCCCATACGGCTTTCGGCATCCACCACGTCGCGGCCCATCGCCAGGTCATAACCCAGGCTATCCAGGATCTCCGCGACCTTCGCGGCAGTCCGAAATTCCACCCAGCCGGATTCGGCAAAATGGTGAAAATCGCGACGCCATGCGCTCAGTTGCGGGGCTAAGGTTTGGATGTACTGTGCCAGTGAGTCCATATCTGTTCCTGTCATCATTAAAATATGTGAACTGCTTCACGCTGTGATAGTTTTTACTTATCACTAACCGATTTTTCACAGTTTTAACCGTTCAGGAATTACCCTCGCACATCCCTTTCCATTAAAGTAGATGACAGTTTCTTTACTCTGATAAACAACGGTTATCGGTCGGGCTATGTCATTTCAGATTAAATTTCATCAAATTCGGGCGTTCGTTGAAGTGGCGCGTCAGGGCAGCATTCGCGGCGCCAGCAGGACGCTGAATCTTTCGCAACCGGCGTTGACCAAATCGATCAAAGAGCTGGAAGAGGGCATGGCGGCGCAGCTCTTTGTGCGCCGAAGCAAAGGCGTGGCGTTAACCGAGTGTGGCGAAGGCTTCTATCAGCGCGCCAGGCTGATTCTGGAAGAGCTGCGCGCGGCGCAGGATGACATTCGCCAGCGGCAGGGCGAGCTGGCCGGGCAGATCAATATCGGGATGGGAGCGAGTATTTCGCGAAGCCTTATGCCTGCGGTTATCACCCGCTTTCATGCGCAGCATCCGCAGGTTAAGGTGCGAATTATGGAAGGGCAGCTGGTATCGATGATCAATGAATTACGCCAGGGCGAACTGGACTTCACCATCAATACCTATTATCAGGGACCTTACGATCATGAATTTACGTTTGAAAAGCTATTAGAAAAACCGTTTGCCGTATTTTGCCGGGAGGGACATCCGGCGACGGGAGCAACCTCCATTAACGATCTGCTGCATTATAACTGGACCATGCCAACGCCCCGGGGAAGTTATTATAAGCAGTTAGAGGATGTATTTAGCCATCGCTCGCAAATACCCCGCATTGGCGTGGTCTGCGAAACATTTTCGTCGTGTATCAGCCTTGTCGCACAAAGCGATTTTTTAAGCATATTGCCGCAGGAGCTGGGTTGTGACCCCCTGTTGGCGGGGCGTCTGGTTATGCTGCCGGTTGTCGAATCACTTCCAAAAGCGACGTATTATTTAATTCAGCGTCGGGATTCACGCCAGACCCCGCTTACGGAGTCGTTAATTACGCAGTTCAGACGAGAGGCGCGGGCAATCGTCTCTGCGTGAAACATCATCCATAAAAAACAGGGCCTGTCCGACATCAGACAGACCCTTCAGTACACACAGCAGTGCATCCCTTCGCATATCCTGGATGTTATATCCATGAGGCAGGTTAATTAAGTTATAACAGCTTTCTCTCAAAATGAAAGGCGGTTGAGTGTTTGATTTTATGGATGTTTAAGCCAAATTGCGTGTTTTATTTACGCTGAAGTTTGAGTTAAGTGATGTTTAATTTTTCCCCGGCTGTCGATTGATATTCATCAGCTTGCTTTCAGCGCCACCCTGCCCGGGGGAACGGCTGTTGAGGCACACCCCCCGCGAAGGTATAGTACAGGCTCAGATGTAGCCGGAGGATTTCCATGAACCCTGACGACAAATCACTGTTTCTTGACGCCATGGAGGATGTCCAGCCCCTGAAGCGCTGCGCAGATATTCACTGGCAGCCGAGCCGCAACACGCGGGCGCGCCAGGAGATTGATACCGAGCAGCTGGATAACTTCCTCACCCTGGGCTTTCTGGAACTTCTGCCCCTGGATGAGCCGCTGGCATTTCAGCGTGAAGGGATACAACAGGGCGTAATGGATAAGCTGCGCTCGGGGAAATACTCCCGCGAAGCCAGCCTGAACCTGTTACGTCAGCCCGCCGAGCGTTGCCGCCAGATGCTGTACGCCTTTATTCGCCAGGCCGGACGCGACGGATTACGCAATCTGATTATCATTCATGGAAAAGGGCGCGAACAGAATGCTCATCCTAACGTGATACGTAGCTATCTGGCGCGCTGGTTAACAGAGTTTGAGGAAGTGCAGGCCTTCTGCGTGGCGCTGCCGCATCACGGCGGCAGCGGGGCCTGTTATGTTTCACTGCGAAAATCCAACGACGCGAAACAGGAGAACTGGGAACGGCACGCCAAGCGCAGCCGTTAACGGGATTAGCGCGGGGGAGGTGCTCGCCCGCGCTGAACTCAGAAGGTTTCCCAGTTGCTGTCGGTGGCGGTGCCTGCCGTGGCCGGGCGCAACAGCTGTGGTGTTTTCACATGCGTTGTACGGGGCGCGGTGGCCTGTTGTTTACCGTTCAGACGAAATGCCGCCACCGCCTGGCGCAGCTGTTCGGACTGATCTTCCAGCGCCGCTGCCGCCGTGGCGGACTGCTGCACCAGCGCGGCGTTTTGCTGGGTGACGCTGTCCATCTGCGAAACGGCCAGGCTCACCTGTTCAATACCGCGACTCTGCTCATCGGACGCAGATGAAATCTCGCCCATGATATCGGTCACGCGGGTGACCGCCGCCACAATTTCCTTCATCGTTGCACCGGCTTCGCTGACCTGCTCAGAGCCGGTATTCACGCGGCTGACAGAGTTCTCGATAAGGCCCTTGATCTCTTTTGCCGCCTGCGCGCTGCGGCTCGCCAGGGTACGAACTTCCCCGGCGACCACCGCAAAGCCACGACCCTGTTCCCCGGCGCGTGCGGCTTCTACCGCGGCATTCAGCGCCAGAATGTTGGTCTGGAAGGCAATGCTGTCAATCACGCCGGTGATGTGGGCAATTTGCTGCGAACTGTCGGCAATTTCCGTCATCGTGCGGACAACGTTATCCACCACATGACCGCCGCGCGCCGCGGTCTCAGACGCGTTCTTCGCCAGCAGGGTCGCCTGACGGGCGTTGTCGGAGTTCTGTTTCACCGTGGCGGTCAGCTCTTCCATGCTGGCTGCGGTCTCTTCCAGCGAGGCGGCCTGTTCTTCCGTACGGGCGGAAAGATCGTTGCTCCCGGCGGCAATTTCGCCTGCGCCGGTGTAGATGGAGTCGGTACTGCCGCGTACGGCGCTGACCGTGGTGACCAGAGATTGCTGCATCTCATGCAGACCGGCCGCCAGCTGGCCCATCTCATTGCGGCCAGAGAGGGTAATATCCTGCGTCAGGTCGCCCGCCGCAATGGTACGAATATGGTTCATAATGGTTTGCAGCGGTTTTAACAGCAGGTGCTGTAAACCCTGCCAGATCACCACCAGCACGGCGATAACGGCCAGGAATATAGCCGCCAGCGTCCATTGCATCTGGGTAAAGCTGCTCTGGTTCTCTTCGGCCGCGGCTTTCAGCAGCGTGTTGTTTTCGGCGCGCCAGCGGTTATAGACCGCTTCCATATCGTCCTGTGCCTGCTGCGCATCCAGATCGCCATAGGCCTGATAGTTGTCGGCACGCAGATACTCAATCGACAGACGCATCACTTCGTGCATCTGGTTCCAGGATTTCAGCATCTCGTCGGTTAGCGCCGCACTCTGGCCGTTAACCTGCGGCAGGGCCTGCCACTGTTTGTTATAGGCTTCTGCTTTAGCCAGAGAGTTACCCGCGGTGCCAAGCAGTTTGTTGATCGCCTCAAGGGACGCCGGATCGCGCTGATTTTTCAGATAGCGGATGGCCACGCGCGTCACGGTAACGCGCGTTTTGATGAGGGTGTTAACGCTGTCACTCAGGCTCTCCTGCTGGGCATTAAGCACCCCGGAGTTCTGGAAGTTATGGCGATCGTTGCTGACGGCAGAGTAGAACAACCCTCCCGTGACAACTTGTAGCAGGCAGAATATGGTGAGAGCAAAGATAATACCGGTAATCACGTGCAGATTTTTCAGCATAGCGGTCGTCCGTAAGAAAGTGCAGGGGTACACAAATACTATCGTCGTCTAAAATTTAAACTTTAATTTAACTCGCGCTTAACTATGGGTTCTGGTCGGGAACCTGTTGTAAATCCGGATCTTTTTTATGAGGAAGGTGAACATGAGCAGCATCGATAAAAGCGGGACATACGCGCTGGGCACACGCACGGTTAAACGGCTGGGTTACGGCGCAATGCAGCTGGCCGGGCCGGGCGTTTTTGGGCCACCGAAGGACAAAAATGCCGCGCTGGAAGTGCTCCGGGAAGCCGTGGCGGCGGGCGTGAATCATATCGATACCAGCGATTTTTATGGTCCGCATGTGACTAACCAGCTGATCCGCGAGGCGCTGCATCCGTACCGGGACGATCTTACCCTCGTCACCAAAATCGGTGCGCGCCGCGACGATAAAGGCGCCTGGCTGCCGGCCTTTTCCGCCCAGGAGCTGACCCAGGCGGTACACGACAACCTGCGCAATCTGCAGCTGGATGTGCTGGACGTGGTGAACCTGCGGATTATGTTTAGCGCACACGGACCGGCGGAAGGCTCGATCGCTGAACCGCTGTCCACCCTGGCAGAGCTACAGCAGCAAGGGCTGGTGCGACATATTGGTCTGAGCAATGTCACCGCCACGCAGGTTGCCGAGGCGCAGAAGATGGTGCCCGTGGTGTGTGTGCAAAACATGTACAACATCGTGAACCGTAGTGACGATGCGCTGGTGGATTCGCTTGCGCAGCAGGGGATTGCTTATGTGCCGTTCTTCCCGCTGGGCGGTTTTACGCCGCTGCAATCTTCCGGGCTGCAGGCGGTGGCGGACGACCTGGGGGCGACACCGATGCAGGTTGCGCTGGCCTGGCTGCTGCAACGTTCTCCGAACATTCTGCTGATCCCGGGAACCTCTTCCGTGGCGCATCTGCGGCAAAACCTCGCGGCAGGGGAGCTGGTGTTACCGCCTGACGCGCTGGCTACGCTGAATGCGCTGGTGTAATCACGTATAAACAGAGCCCGGAGGGATCCGGGCTTTGTTATTTAACGATCGGCAAATCGGAATAGCGCGTGGTGTAGCAGGGCGACAGCATATCCCGCTTCATCGCCCAGGATTTCACCGCCCCCTGGCCCGCAAACCACACAGACCCCCGGCCTGAACGGTTAAGGCGGTCGATAACCTGCATCAGGGCTGTACTGTCTGGCCGCGGTGGGTGTTCATCGAACAGGCTAAGTTGCGCCACGCCCTGACTGAAAAAGTCACTGAGCATGACGCCCGCTTTCATATAGCGATGCCCGTCTTTCCAGATTCGGTTTAATGACTCGATAGCTACCCTGATAATATCCCGCGTATCGTTGGTGGGGATCGTCAGCTTGCCGGAGGCCTGGTTACCATAAAAAACCTCGTCCTCCGCATGCGGGCTGGTGCGAATAAAGACGCTGATATAGCAGCAAAACTGTTTCTCTTCGCGCAGCTTCTCGGCGGCGCGTTCGGCATAGGCGCAGATCGCCTGGTGCATATCGTCATACCGGGTGATACGGCTGCCGAAGGAGCGGCTGCAGATGATTTGTTGCTTTGTTGGCGAAAACTCTTCCAGCGCCAGACACGGTTCACCGCGTAACTCGCGGGCGGTTCTTTCCAGCACGACATTAAAGTGTTTACGGATCACCCAGCTTGAACATTCCGCCAGATGCAGGGCAGTCTCGATCCCCATCAGATTCAGTTTTTTGCTGATCCTGCGCCCGACGCCCCACACTTCGCTGACCGGTACCAGTGACAGCAGTTTACGCTGACGATCGATATTCGATAAATCCACCACACCGTTGGTTTTCTTCCAGGTTTTGGCGGCATGGTTAGCCAGCTTGGCTAAGGTTTTGGTGGGCGCGATACCGACCCCGACCAGCAGGCCGGTCTCTTTGTACAGGCGCTGGCGGATAGCCTGACCGAACGCCTCCAGAGGCATACACTGGCTGACGCCCGTCAGATCCAGAAAGGCTTCATCAATCGAGTAGATCTCTACTCTCGGAGCCATCTCTTCGAGAATGGTCATCACCCGGCGGCTCATATCCGCATACAGCGCATAATTGGAGCTAAAGACGTGTACCTTCTGGCGTCTCAGCTCATCCTTCAGCTTGAAGTAGGGACCGGCCATGCCGATCCCCAATGCTTTTGCTTCTGCTGAACGTGAAATGATACAGCCGTCGTTATTTGAAACGACCACCACGGGTTTCCCCTTAAGGTCGGGCCGAAACGCCGTCTCGCAGGAGGTGTAAAAACTGTTTACGTCAACGAGCGCGAACATGGCGGTTAGCTTTCAGGGTAAACGTCACAACGCCGAAGATCTCCAGCTCGTCTTCTGCGGCAAAAACGACCGGCGCGTAGTCAGGATTATGGGGGATGAGCTGAAGACGCGGATGCGTTTGCAACTCCTTCACGGTAAATTCGCCCGCGACCGCCGCAATCACAATATCGCCATGAACGGCGTTTAACGAACGGTCAACCACCAGCAGGTCACCATGGCTGATGCCTGCGCCGATCATCGAATCACCGCTCACCCTGACAAAATAGGTCGCGCTGGGATGTTTGATCACCAGCTTGTTCAGATCAAGGCTATCCTCGACATAATCCTGAGCAGGGCTGGGGAAGCCACAGGGCACCCGCTCCATAAACAACGGAAGCAATAGCGTGGCATCAGGCCCCAAAGGAGAGATCAACTGCATAATGGTTAACTCATATTACTGTGTTTATATACAGTATTCATGATTAACCAGAACGATCAAGAGACGGGAGGGGAATTTTCCGGAACTCGTTGAAAGTCGAAAATTTTTAGTTCAACAAGGCGCGCTGGCGAGTATGCATCCTGGAAAGTTTAATTTTTCTTAATTATTTCAGGCAGTAGCTGTTCTATAACCCCCACAACGCTTCTGACCCTGTGTGGAATAAAGCGAGCGTCCGGATAAACCGCATAGAGAAAGCGGTCGGGTAACCGCCACGCGGGGAGTACCTGCACCAGCGTGCCGGTTTGCAACGCCCGTGCCGCGAGCGGTAACTGCATACCGCCAATACCCATGCCTGCCTCCAGCGCCTGTAACAGGGCGTCGCTGGTATTGGCGCGGAAAACGGTATTCACTGCAATATCAATCGTTTCGTCATCAGAAACCAGGCGTAAGGGAGCGTCCAGCGGAATACCGCTGAATCGCACGTGGGGAAGCGCCGCCAGCGCGTACACGGACTCTACCGGCGGGAATGACGGGGCGGCAAAGAGCGGCGTTTCAATGCGTGCCAGTACGCGTGCGGCATGGGTTTGCGGAGGCTCCGCGCTCAGCCGAAGCGCCACATCCACCCCTTCGGTGACCAGATCGGCGATGCGGTCATCAAGCGAAACCTGCAGATGTAATTCAGGATTCATGCGCTGTAGCGTCAGCAGGCGCGGCAACACGATCTGGCCCAGGCCGCTCGGCAACTGCACATGTACGGCCCCCTGATATTGATGCTCAACCGGGTTCAGGCGTCGCTCTGCTTCCTGCATGGCCTCCAGCACAAGCTGCATATCCCGCCGGTAACGCTCACCCTGCGCGGTGAGCTTCATCCTGCGCGTTGTACGATGCAGCAATACCACACCGAGCTCTTCCTCAAGGGCGGCGATCTGCTGGCTGACGGCGGACTGCTTGATCCCGGCCAGGCGAGCGGCAGCGGAAAAGGAGCCCGCTTCGGCGACGCGCAAAAAGGTGGAAATGGCGTTGAGCTTATTATTCATTTCGTGATTCTGCTTATAAATGCCATCGGATTTGGGGGATATATCAGGAAAAAATAATAGATCACACTGTGTCTGTCACCCCTTTCGGAGAAACACCATGAATACGACGCAGCAACACAGGGTCGCGCTGGTCGCTGGCGCCAGCGGGATTGTTGGCAACCAGCTGGTCAAAACGCTTTTGCGTAATCAGTGGGAGGTTATTGGCCTGAGCCGCCAGGCGGTATCTCACCCTGAAGGCATTGCGATGGTTAATGTTGATTTACTGGATGCACAGGACAGCGCGCGGGCACTGTCATCGCTCAGCGGGATCACTCATGTGTTTTACAGCGCCTGGGTCAATGCCGCGAACTGGACAGAGATGGTTGAACCGAACGTCACCATGCTGCGCCATCTGGTCAGTAACCTCGAAAACACGGCGCCCCTTGAGACGGTCAGCCTGATGCAGGGCTACAAAGTCTACGGCGCGCATCTTGGCCCGTTCAAAACCCCGGCACGTGAAAGCGATCCCGGCGTACCGGGCGCGGAGTTTAACGCGGCCCAGCTCAGGTGGCTTAGCGATTTTCAGCGGGGAAAAGCGTGGCACTGGAGCGCCATCCGGCCGGGCGTGGTGGGCAGCACGGTGCCGGGTAACGCCATGAATCTTGCCCTGAGCATCGCGCTGTACGCATCGCTGTGTAAGGCGCTGAATTTACCGCTGCGTTTTCCCGGCGCCGAACAGACCTGGCACAGCATTGTTGATCATACAGACGGCGAATTGCTGGCAGAGGCGACCGTGTGGGCCGCCACGTCGCCGGTAGCAGAGAACCAGGCATTCAATGTGAATAACGGTGACATCTGGCGCTGGAGCGAGCTGTGGCCACGCATTGCACACTGGTTTGAACTGGAGTCTGCCCCCCCGGTCCGGCTCTCATTTCAGCAGCTGTTTACGGACTACCGCGCGGTATGGCGCGAACTCGCCGCAGCTCGCGGGCTGGTGGAAAGCGATATTTTGCAGCTGAATGACGGACAGTTTGCCGACTTCGTGTTTGGCTGGGATTACGATATGTTTGGCGATGGCAGCAAGCTGCGTCGGGCCGGATTCACCGCCATGCGGGCCACCGACGAGATGTTTTTCAGCCTGTTTACGCAGCTCAGGGCGGCACGGATCATTCCCTGAAATGCATGGTGATAACCTGAAAAACAGCCCAAAGATAAAGCCTCTTTGGCTGTTTTTCATTATAAATCAGTGGATAAAAAATTATTTCTTCTTCGCCATCATCGCTTTCAAATCAGCAAACGGATTAAAGGTGGCCACACCCACATCTTTTTGCGCGTCTTCTCCCGCGACAACGGTGGTGCCGTACTGATCTGCTTCGGTGTACTTCGAGTGTTCATGATCGTGGCAAAACAGGCACAACAGCTCCCAGTTACTGCCATCTTCCGGGTTATTGGTATGGTCGTGATCGATATGGTGAACCGTCAGTTCCCGAAGGTTGGAATAGACAAATTCCCGTGAGCAGCGCCCACAGACCCATGGATAAATTTTTAATGCTTTTTCACGGTAGCCGCTTTCCAGCCGCGCGTAGTTTTTAGGGATCAGAGCCATTGCCGGTTTTACCTGCCAGGAAAAGAGTGAGCGAAATTATATCCCATTATGGAACGCAATAGCGATCTGCTCAGGTCAGTCAATTTATTTGACGCTTTCCGTTAAATAAACGGCATTTATTGTTGCCCGGTAATGCGTAGAGTAGAAGAAACGCAACACATTCTCAGGATTACCTCTTATGAAAAAGATCGGATTTTTATCATTTGGTCACTGGACACCGTCGCCACAGTCCGGTACCCGAACCGCAGCGGACACGCTGCTGCAGTCCATCGACCTGGCCGTGGCCGCTGAAGAACTGGGTGCCGATGGCGCTTATTTCCGTGTGCACCACTTTGCCCGGCAGCTCAGCTCGCCGTTCCCCTTGCTGGCGGCGATAGGCGCAAAAACCAAAACCATCGAAATCGGTACCGGCGTGATCGACATGCGGTATGAAAACCCAATGTACATGGCGGAGGATGCCGGGGCGGCGGATCTGATCTCTGGCGGGCGTTTGCAGCTGGGAATTAGCCGCGGCTCGCCGGAGCAGGTGATTGATGGCTGGCGTCACTTTGGCTATGTCCCGCAGGAAGGGGAAAACGAATCGGATATGGCGCGTCGTCATACCGAGGTGCTGCTTGAGGTGCTGCGCGGAGAAGGGTTTGCGAAACCAAACCCGCAACCGATGTTCCCGAACCCGCCGGGTCTGCTGCGCCTGGAGCCTCATTCCGAAGGTTTACGCGACCGCATCTGGTGGGGTGCCGGTTCAAATGCAACGGCGGTCTGGGCCGCCAGACTGGGCATGAACCTGCAAAGCTCAACGCTGAAAGACGATGAAACCGGCGAGCCGTTCCATATTCAGCAGGCAAAACAGATCCACGCGTATCGTCAGGCCTGGGCTGAGGCGGGCCATACCCGTCAGCCGCGCGTGTCGGTGAGCCGCAGCATCTTTGCCCTGATGGACGATCGTGACCGGATGTATTTCGGGGCCAGCCGCAACGACAGCGATAGCGTGGGCTATCTGGATGAAAAAACGCGGGCGATTTTCGGGCGCAGCTATGCGGCAGAGCCCGACAAGCTGGTTGAACAATTGAAGCAGGACGACGCGATAGCCGAAGCGGATACCCTGTTACTGACCGTACCGAATCAGCTTGGTGTGGACTACAACGCGCATGTGATTGAGTCGATCCTCAAACATGTGGCGCCAGCAATGGGCTGGCGCGAGTAGGTAAACTAACGGTTGCTCAGCCTCTGTGACTCATATCGCTCAGCAGTACGGCGATACTTTGCCCGCCCGCCGTCTGCTCAAGCGCAATCTTGACGATGATGGTCAGCGGAACGGAGAGCAGCATGCCAACGGGGCCGAGCAGCCAACCCCAGAATATCAGGGATAAAAACACCACCAGGGTCGAAA
Source organism: Enterobacter sp. 03-F-07-AD-ECC (assembly GCF_047530935.1). Lineage (NCBI taxonomy): Bacteria > Pseudomonadati > Pseudomonadota > Gammaproteobacteria > Enterobacterales > Enterobacteriaceae > Enterobacter > Enterobacter sp. 03-F-07-AD-ECC. The sequence goes on from NZ_JBLKBZ010000007.1 coordinate 255,070, forward strand.
GCCCGAGCCCGCGTCCCATCATGCGCGGTTCAAGAATGTTTCCGAAGACCAGGTTAATCACCAGATAACCGGCCAGCAGAATCAGGGCATCATACAAACCACTGAAAACCAGCACCTGCAGAATAGGCGGGATGGCCGCCAGCACGGAACCGATGTTGGGAATATAGTTAAGCGCAAAGGCGAGCAGTCCCCAGACGAACGCAAACCGCACATCCAGCGCAACCAGCATGCCCCAGACAACGCACCCGGTGACGAGACTGATCGCCGTTTTCAGCACCAGATAGCGGGAAACACTGTCCAGTGCACGCTGAATCGCGCCCATGCCTTCCACCGGCCGAACCATTATATGCTGTAGTTTGGCAGGCAGTTGCGGCACCTCCAGCAGCATAAACACCACGGTTAAAAACAGCAGGAAAATAGAGGTCATGGCGTTGGAGAGTTGCGCCAGCAGGCTGGTGACGAGGGTCATGGCTGCGTTGGGGTCGATATACTTCAGCAGTTCCTCCACGGAGACCTCAATGCCCGCGCGCTGCAGCCAGGGTTCAATCTGCAACAGGGGGATCACCAGCGACGAGCGGTATTTCGGCAGCGTGCGCGCCAGTTCATTCAGGGACGTGCCCAGATAAGCGACCAGCAGCACCATCGCGATAATAATGATGCTGATGAGCAGGGTGATCGCCAGCACGCGCGGTATGCGTATCCGCACCATGCGCTGAACCAGCGGGTTAAGGATCACTGCAATAAACAGCGCCAGAATAAAAGGCACGATAATATCGGCGGCAAAACGAACGCCCGTCAGGATGATCACCAGCATACCGAGCATGATGACAATCTTGAGGCCGTTCAGGGTAATGATGGGTTTAGCCATGGCAATTCCTGCGTATTTTTTTATTTATAATAAAGGCGAAAGGCGTTTAATAAACTAACCAAAATCAAACGGCCTCGGTAAAGAATTGAAAAGACTTTGAGTAAAATCCTGGCTTATGGTACAAATTTAGCGTGTTTAACTACCGAGGACAATTTTGATCCGCAAAGACGAGAAGCAACACCGCGGATAATTGTAATTTTATGGACAATTTGTTCAGGACGTATTCTTCAAACCATACTGCTGTATTCTCCACCTCTTTCTTCCTTCTGTCCGGTGAGCAACACTGGCGCAACGCGCTATAGTCACGTCTTCTGCCTGAGCTGGCGCCATGCGCTTAGCTATCTGATTTAATTTCCTTTTTTGGGTTTGCTGTTCGCAGCGAGCCGCGATGGATTATATTCTCAAGCAGGAGAAAAACATGTTTTACTGGATTTTATTAGCCCTGGCTATTCTCGCTGAAATTACCGGCACGCTGTCTATGAAATGGGCAAGCGTCAGCGATGGCAACACCGGTTTTATTTTAATGCTGGTGATGATTTCGCTTTCCTATATTTTCCTCTCGTTTGCGGTGAAGAAAATCGCGCTGGGGGTGGCTTATGCCCTCTGGGAAGGTATCGGTATTTTGTTGATTACGCTGTTCAGCGTTTTGTTATTTGACGAAACCTTATCAACAATGAAGATCGCCGGATTGACGACGCTGGTAGTCGGGATTGTGCTGATTAAATCGGGTACACGTAAGCCGACAAAACCGCAGAAGGAGCAGACCCATGCAGCAGTTTGAATGGATCCACGCGGCCTGGCTGGGGTTCGCCATTGTTCTGGAAATTCTGGCGAACGTGTTTCTGAAATTCTCTGATGGTTTTCGCCGTAAAGTTTACGGTCTGATGTCGATTGCCGCTGTGCTGGGGGCGTTTAGCGCCCTGTCTCAGGCGGTCAAAGGTATCGATCTGTCTGTGGCCTATGCCCTGTGGGGCGGGTTTGGTATTGCCGCGACCCTGGCAGCAGGGTGGGTGCTCTTCGGCCAACGGTTAAATAATAAAGGCTGGATCGGCCTGGTATTGCTGCTGGCCGGTATGATTATGATAAAACTCGCCTGATGACGTCAGGCGAGGCGGCGCTGGCCTGTTATTGTGCCAGCGCTTCCAGCTTGTCGCGAAAACCGGTCACCGAGAGAGCACGGTTATCCGCGCGCCATCGGTCTTTGGCCGCCGGGGCTGAACTCTGCACACCAATCAACTGCCAGCCGTTATCCGTTTTCAGCATCAGCGGTGAGCCACTGTCGCCCGGTAACGTATCGCACTGGTGAGAGAGTACGCTGTTTTGCGCCCAGCCGGTCACAATGCAGTCGGTGTGGGTATACAGCGTATCCAAATGATCGACCGGATAACCGGATTGCGTCACCTTGCGATCGACGGCTTTCAGCGCGGCGGTCAGCGCGGCTTTATCGCCATCAAACAGGGGCAGAGGAGTGATACCAGAAGGCGGGTAGCGCAAAATGATGAGACCGAAATCCCAGGAGGCCGCAGCGGGCGGGACTATCCAGCCGTCGCCGTCCGGTTTCAGGCGCTTACCCAGCGAAGGGTCAACCCGGCCTTCAATCCCGTGAATTTCATAGCGCCACATCCCTTTCTGAGACACAAATCGCAGTACCACGGCTTTGTCGGGTTTGCCGTCCGGCGGCGTCAACAGGCAATGGCCTGCGGTCAGGGCAAGCTGAGGGGTAATCAGCGTGGCGGTGCATAAGTTACCGCTGGCGGTTTCCAGTTGCCCGATGGCATCCCACGGGGCCTGGGTAGGATCGGCGACACGCGTACGATCATCATGACCGAAAAACAGCGTTTTAAGCTCTTTCGCGCTAATGGTGTCATCATCGCCATCATCCGCATGCGCGAATCCAGAAAAAAGAGCAAACGTTCCCAGTAATAACACAACAGATTTACGCATATCACACTCTGGTGGGGGTAATTATGATTATTAAAAGTGAACCCTATGAAAATACTATAGACGGGACAGCGCTAAAGTGGGAGTAAAATCAGCGTGCTACGATCAGGAAAGATAAAACTGGCTTGCGATGAGCGCGCATAAAATAAGCAGGATAAGGATCAACTCAAACCGATAGCGTCGCAGCATACGCCCTCCGGATAAAAAAACGGCGCTGTATTGAAAGGTTCAGCGCCGGTTTACCAACGTGCCCCGAAGGGCACGGTTTAGCTTGTACTCTTACGCAGCTGGCTGAGCAGCTGGTTTAGCAGCTTCGTGTTTTACTGCTTTTTTGTGATGCTTTTTAGCGGCCTGAGCTTTCTGCTCTACAGCGGGTTTAGTCGCTTTTTTGTGGTGCTTTTTGGCGGCCTGTGCTTTCTGCTCAACAGCAGGTTTAGCGGCGTCTTGTTTTACGGCTTTTTTGTGGTGCTTTTTAGCCGCCTGCGCTTTTTGCTCAGCAGCAGGTTTAGCGGCTTTGTGATGTTTCTTGTGGTGTACCGTTTTTGCCGGTGCAGCGGTGGTTGCAGCAGGTGCAGCGGCAGCAGGAGCAGTTGCAGTAGTCTCAGCAGCGAACGCAGCAGAAGACAGACCCATAGCAGCGGCAACAACCAGAGCTAATACTTTATTCATGTTCATACCCTCGAATTTGGTTTTTCATTTAACCCCACTGCGGGGCCGTTGAAATAACTATATCCCTGTAAATTCGGGGTTTCCGTGAGTGATTGGTATCGGCGTGTAACCGTTTGTACAACGCCGGGGGCTTTCCCCGGCGTGGGTCATTACAGGTAACGCGAGGTCAGGTGTTCACGGAAGTAGCGGATATTCAGATCTTCTCCCGTCGCCTGGGTGATCAGCTGTGATGTGGTAAACCGGCTGCCGTGTTGCCAGACGTTCTGGCGCAGCCAGTCAAACAGGGCCGACAGATCCCCGTCAGCGATAGAGGCCTGCAGACCTGGCAGCGCCGTTTTCGCGGCATGGAACAGCTGCGCGGCGTACATCGCCCCCAGCGTATAAGACGGGAAGTAACCGAATCCGCCGTCGGTCCAGTGGATATCCTGCATACAGCCGTTGCGGTAGTTGTCTTTGGTGGATAACCCGAGCCAGGCCTGCATTTTCTCATCCCACAGGGCCGGGATGTCCTCCACCTCGATATCGCCATTGATCAGCGCCCGCTCAATCTCATAGCGCAGCACCACGTGTGCCGGGTAGCTCACCTCGTCAGCATCGACGCGGATATAGCCCGGCTTCACGCGCTGGTTCCAGGCGATAAAGTTCTCTTCGCTAAACGCCGCCTGGCTGCCAAAACGGGCATGAACGGCAGGGAGGAGATGTTTCAGGAACGCCTCGCTGCGGCCAAGCTGCATCTCAAAGAACAGACTCTGGGATTCGTGGATTGCCGTTGAACGTGCCAGGGCAACGGGCTGACCGGCCCACGCGCGCGGCAGGTTCTGTTCGTAGCGCGCGTGTCCGGTTTCGTGGATCACGCCAAACAGAGCGCTGAGGAGTTCATCTTCGTCATACCGCGTGGTAATGCGCACATCTTCCGGCACGCCGCCGCAGAACGGGTGCGCGCTCACGTCCAGACGACCGCCGTTGAAATCGAAGCCGAGCATCTTCATGGCTTCCAGCCCCAGCTCACGCTGCGTTGCCGTCGGGAAGGGGCCCTGAGGCGGAACAAAGGTCTGCCTGGCCTGCTTGTCGACCACGTTTGCCAGCAGATCCGGCAGCCACGACTTCATGTCGGCAAAGAGCACGTCCAGACGGGCGCTGGTCATGTCTGGTTCAAAAATATCCAGCAACGCGTCGTAAGGTGAGCAACCTTTTGCGTCCGCGCGCAGACGCGCCTCTTCACGGCTCAGTTTAACCACCTCTTTCAGATTGGCGGAAAAGCCTTGCCAGTCATTGGCCGGACGCTGGGTACGCCAGGCGTGCTCACATTTGCTGCCCGCCAGCGATTTGGCTTCCACCAGCGATTCCGGCAGCAGAGAGGCCTGCTGATATTGACGCGTCATTTCACGCAGGTTGGCCTGTTCGACGTCATTCAAATCTTCACCTGCCGCTGCAGCCAGCCATTCACCCACTTTTTTGTCGGTCAGGATCTGATGTTGCAGGACGCTCATCTCGGCCAGCGCTTCACCGCGCGCGGCGCTGCCGCCGGGCGGCATCATGGTGAACATGTCCCAACTGGCGATGGAGGAGAGGTGCGAGAAGCGGGAGAGACGCTGGAAGGTTTTCACAAGTGACTGATAGGCGGATGTTTTTTGCAATTCTTATTTCCTCTTGCCAGGGATGTGTTTCAGGGAGCATACAATGAAACAGACCAAATTCCCCAGCATTTCCCACACGGAGGAAATCTAAGCCGATCTCCTCCGTTGAAACCGTCTCCGGAATGCCGGGAGACGGTTTTCGGTGGTTACTTAGGTCTTATCACGCATAACCTGTTGCAAGATCGCCAGCGCCTGGGTGAACTGGGCATCCGGAATGGTCAGCGGATAAAGGAAGCGGATCACGTTGCCGTACTGGCCGCAGATCAATAACAGCAGGCCCTGGGCGAGAGCTTTTTGCTGGATCGCCTGCGCGATGGCGGCCGAAGGTGCACGGCTCTCGGGATCAAAAAACTCCGCCGCAATCATCGATCCTCTTCCCCTTATCGCCACGAGCGCAGGGAAGGTGCCCTGAATCTCTTCCAGGATGGCTTTCAGTCGATCGCCCAGATGCCGGGCGCGGGCGCACAGTGACTCGTTGTCGATAATATTCAGCACCGCGTGCGCGGCGGCCACCGCCAGCGGGTTGCCTGCATAGGTTCCCCCCAGACCGCCAGGCGCCGGCGCGTCCATGATTTCGGCGCGGCCCACCACGCCGGACAGCGGCATTCCGCCTGCCAGGCTTTTCGCCATCGTCATCAGGTCGGGCTTGTCGGCGTAGTGTTCCATGGCAAACAGTTTCCCCGTACGGGCGAAGCCGCTCTGTACTTCGTCGGCAATCATCACGATCCCGTGTTCATCACAGATACGGCGGATGGCGGCCACCAGCTCTGGCGGGGCGACGTTGAAGCCGCCTTCACCCTGAATGGGTTCAAAAATAATCGCCGCTACCTGTTTCGCCTCAATGTCTGCTTTGAACAGACGTTCTATCGCCGTGATGGCATCCTGCGTCGTGATGCCGTGCAGCTCCGAGGGATAGGGCACGTGATAAACCGACCCCGGGAAGGGGCCAAATCCCAGCTTATAAGGCGCGACCTTGCCGGTTAATGCCATGGTCATATAGGTTCGACCGTGAAAGCCTCCTCCGAAGGCAATCACGCCCGGTCTGCCGGTGTGGGCCCGGGCGATTTTAATGGCATTTTCCACCGCTTCCGCGCCCGTTGTGAAGAATGCCGTTTTGGCCGGGCTCTGCACCGGAGCCAGCTCGTTAAGTTTTTCGGCTAATGAAACGTAGCTTTCATACGGCACAATCTGGTAGGCCGTGTGGGTGAACTGGTGAAGCTGTTTTTCCACTGCAGCCACCAGTTCAGGATGCCGATGGCCGGTATTCAGTACCGCGATCCCGGCGGCGAAATCAATATAGTCGTTGCCTTCCACGTCGGTAAGCGTGGCATTCTCCGCCGTGCGGGCAAAGAAATCACACATTACGCCTACGCCGCGCGGGGTGGCAGAAAGTCTACGCTGATGAAATTCCTGGTTACTCATGTCAGATACCCTTTTGTCGAAACGCTCATACGCCAAGACGATCGCGCAGGCTGTAATACGCCGCGCCCATCGCCGTGAATGGAATCCGCAGGCTGCGACCGCCCGGGAAGGGGTAGTGCGGAAGGTTGGCAAACGCATCAAAGCGCTCAGCGTCACCGCGCAACAGTTCCGAAATCAGCCGTCCGGCCAGGTGGGTGCAGGTCACGCCGTGGCCGCTGTAGCCCTGCATGTAATAGATGTTTTTATCCAGACGACCAAACTGCGGCATGCGCGACAGGGTCAGCAGGAAGTTGCCCGTCCAGCGGTAGTCGATTTTGACGCCAGCCAGCTGTGGGAAGGTTTTCAGTAGCTTTGGCATCACCAGACGCTCGACATCGTCCGGATCGCGCGCGCCATAGACGACGCCACCGCCGTACAGCAGGCGGTTGTCGGCGGTAAGACGGTAGTAATCCAGCAGGTAGTTACAATCTTCCACGCAGTAGTTATTGGGGATCAGCGTGCGGACGACCGCTTCCGGCAGCGGGGCGGTGGTCACAACCTGAGTGCCGCAAGGCATGCTGCGTTTTGCCAGTTCCGGTTCTATCTTATCGCCCAGATAGGCATTCCCGGCGACGATCACGTAGCGGGCCGTCACCTGGCCATGCTGCGTGCTTACCACAGCCGGGCTGGTGTGCTGAATGGCGGTCACCGGGGACTGTTCATACACCCGCCCGCCGTTCAGGCGAATGGCGTCCGCTTCGCCGATCGCCAGGTTCAGTGGATGAATATGCCCCCCGCTGCGGTCCAGCAGCGCGCCGGTATAGCGTTCGCTGTCGACCTCCCGGCGGATGGCACTGGCGTCCAGCAACTCCAGCTGCGTATTGCCGTAGCGTTCCCAGTTGGCTTTTTGCTCCTCCAGCGTCTCGAGCTGCTTATGGTTTAGCGCCACAAACAGCCCGCCGGGACGATAGTCGCACTGGATCTGATAGCGCTGGATACGCTCCCGGATGATCTCCCCGCCTTCAAACATCATGCTCCCGAGGACTCTGGCGGCATCGGGTCCGTAGTTTTTCTCAATCACGTCGATATCGCGGCTGTAAGAGTTAACCAGCTGGCCGCCGTTGCGTCCGCTGGCGCCGAAGCCGATGCGCGCCCCTTCAAGGAGCACCACGTCGTAGCCCATTTCGGCGAGATGCAGCGCGGAGGAGAGGCCGGTATAGCCGCCGCCCACCACGCACACGTCACAGCTGATCGACTCGTTAAGCGTCGGGAAAGGTTCGTAAGCGTTCGCGCTGGCCGCGTAGTAGCTGGTGGTATGTTCGGTCATGATTGAGACTCCAGGGCAATCCAGATGGTTTTCAGTTCGGTAAATTTTTCCAGCGCGTGCAGGGACTTATCGCGACCGTTGCCGCTCTGCTTATAGCCGCCAAAGGGTACGGTCATATCGCCGTCGTTATAGTTATTGACGAAGACCGAGCCTGCTTTCAGACGGCGGCTCATGCGGTGCGCGCGGGAAAGATCGCGGGTCCATACCGCCGCGCCAAGCCCATATTCACTGTCGTTGGCCAGCGTTAAGGCTTCCTCTTCGGTTTTAAAACGGGTGACGACCAGCACCGGCCCGAAAATCTCTTCCCGGCACAGCGGGGAGGCAGGATCGATGTCGACAAAAACGGTGGGACCGACTGCACAAGGCCATGCTTGTTCCCGCCCGTCCAGCAGCAGCGTACCTTTTCGGGTTCCCTCGCGAATAAACGTGTGGACGGTATCGGCATGCGCAGCGTCGATGAGCATGCCCATCGTGCTGTCAGGGTCGAGCGGATCGCCCGGCTGCCAGTGACGGGCCTGCGCTTTTAGCTTTGCCAGAAAATCATCGGCGATGCTGTCTTCGAGTAGCAGGCGGGTACCGGCAATACAGACTTGCCCCTGGTTATAAAAAATCCCGGCGGCGGTTGCGCTCACGGCTTTGTCCAGGTCCGGACAGTCGGCAAAGATAATGTTGGCGCTCTTGCCGCCCGCCTCCAGCCAGACGCGCTTCATGTTGCTTTCTCCCGCGTCCTTCAACAACTGCTTGCCGGTACGGGTAGAGCCGGTAAAGGTCAGCACCTCGACTTCTGGATGCAGTGCCAGCGCCTGGCCCGCTTCGTGGCCGTAACCGCTTATCACATTCAGCACGCCGTCCGGCAGGCCCGCCTCTTTCGCCAGCCCGGCCAGCCGCAGGGCGGTGAGTGGCGATTTCTCCGAGGGTTTCAATACCACGCTATTGCCCGCAATCAGTGCCGGACCCAGCTTCCAGCAGGCCAGCAGCAGCGGGAAGTTCCAGGGAACGATGGCCGCAACCACCCCGATCGGCTCGCGCACGATCATCGCCAGTTCGCCCGGCCCCGTAGGCGCCACTTCGCCGTAGACTTTATCCGCCGCTTCGGCGTACCAGCGAATGGCGCGCGCCGCGCCGGGAATATCGTCGCGCAGGCTGTGGCGGATGGGTTTACCGGTGTCCAGTGTTTCCAGTAAGGCCAGCTCTTCGCCGTGGCGTTCCATTAAATCGGCGAGCTTATTGAGCACGGCCTTGCGCTGCGCCGGAGACGCCTGCGACCAGTCACCGCGCTCAAATACCTCACGCGCCGCCTGAACTGCACGGTCCACGTCCGCCTGCTTGCCCCGGGCCACGTTCGCCAGCGTCTGTTGTGTCGCGGGATTGACGGTTTCAAACGTGGCATTATCGGCGGCGTCACAATAGGCACCGTTAATAAATAACCGGGTCTCAATGGCGCTGTTTTTTGCTTTATCCTGCCAGTAAGTCAGGTGCTGAAAATGCATATTCACTCCTTTCTTTCGCAATCAGATAAATAAGGTCATGGCCGTTTCAGGCAATACGAAGCCGTGAGGCATCCCGGGAATTAACCCGTTGAATGCCGACATTGATCGTTTTTATTTGTCCCGGCGTAAGCGCACTTACGTCGGGACTGAGTGGTAATTAGAACGTGGTGGGGGTGTGGGCACTGATAATGCGGCAGATGCCTGCCGAGGTGTTGCTGAAGCTGTGCGGTATGCCGGTATTAATGGCATAGCTTTGCCCCGCAACCAGGTGATAAGGCTGGCCATTAATGGTCAGCACTATTTCACCTTCCAGTATCGTACCGATCTCCTCACCCTGGTGTTTGATCCTCTCTCCGGTCGTGGTTCCTGGCTGGTAAGTTTCAAAAATCATCGCCAGCGTACGGTTCGGATTTCCGTTATGAACCAGCTTCATCGAAACCCCCTGACTGCCTATTTCGATAAGGTCTTCCTGATTAATAACCACCTGCGGTTCATCAGGTTTTTCCGGTTCCGAAAAGAATTCCGAGAGCGACAGCCCATAAACTTTCAGCAGCTTTTGCAGCGTACTGATGGCAGGACTGACTTTGTCCTGCTCAATGATGCTGATGGCACTGTGTGTTAACCCAGACAGTTCGGCGGCACGCCGCTGCGAGAGACCCAATTGCTGGCGGATCTCAGACAGACGTTTCCCTGGCGCCAGTCCGTCATCGCTCATAGTTGCATTTCCTTTACGGTAGTGGTCAAAGCCGTTGCTTCTCGGCAATGTGGCTTTGACAGGCGGTGATAAAACCTTCAAACAACATGCGTGACAGGGCGTACTCGCTGCTGTTCCATTCGGGGTGCCATTGCACACCGAGGGCAAAAGGGTGGTCATGAACGCTGACCGCTTCGACGAGCCCGTCCGTCGAGCGGGCCTCCACGCGAAGCCGTGGTCCTAACGTTCGTGCACCTTGCCCGTGTAACGAGTTTACCCAAAATGTGTTACAGCCTGGTATTAATTGAGACAGCAGTCCTCCCTCCTGAACCTGAACTTCATGAGAAGGGGCGTATTGTAGCTCAACCGGCAGTTCAGGATCTTCCCGGTGCTCAAGCAGGTCGTTCTGCTCGAACAGGCGGCGATACAGCGTCCCTCCCGTGGCAACAACCATTTCCTGCAGCCCCCGGCAGATGGCGAAAATGGGGATGCGCCTTTCGAGCGCGGCAGCAATCAGCGCCATACTCAGAAGATCTCGCCCGGGATCGGCGTCAGGCTCATCGCCGTTTTCACCATAAAGGTGCGGCTGCACGTTACTTGGGCTGCCCGGCAGGTAAATTCCGTCCAGGGTTGGCAGCAGAGCGGTAATAAGCTCTGGCTCTGCCAGCGCATGCGGTAAGGCAACAGGTAAGCCCCCCGCGTTAATAATGGCATTCAGGTACTTTTCTTGCAGGGTCTGGGTCTCGTGACCCTTAAGCCTGTTTCTGCACATCACCACGCCAATAACTGGCTTGTTCATTATATTTTCCATGATCGCCCTCACAAAGTGGACTAAATTTAGGCCATTCTCGCCTGTGTAACGGCCTTTTCGTTCAATATTTTCTCAATCTAGCAACGAGATCTGCCTTTTGCAAACTTGATTTAACATTTGACAAACAATTTGTTTGCATACAGATTCGATAGTGTGGACATTATATTTGACAGTCCAGAGCAGCGAACGCAAATCCCAAAAACGGTGGTAAATCATGGAAACCAATATCGTAGAAGTTGAGAACTTTGTGCAGCACACGGATGAGAGGCGGGGCAGCGCCTTTACGCAGGAAGTGAAGAGCTATTTAGAAAAGTATCCTGACACCCAGTTTATTGATGTCCTCCTGACCGACCTGAACGGCTGTTTTCGCGGCAAACGCATCCCGGTTGCCGGACTGAGCAAACTTGAAAAAGGCTGCTATTTCCCGGCATCGGTTTTCGCCATGGACATTCTGGGTAACGTTGTGGAAGAGGCAGGGCTGGGGCAGGAGCTGGGCGAGCCGGACTGTATTTGTGTGCCGGTGCCGGGCACCCTGACACCCTCCGCCGCCGACCCGGAGTACATTGGTCAGGTGCAGCTCACCATGGTCGATGAAGATGGCGCTCCCTTTGACGTTGAGCCGCGGAACGTACTCAACCGACTCTGGCAGCAGCTGCGCCAGCGCGGTCTGTTCCCCGTGGTAGCGGTAGAGCTGGAGTTCTATTTACTTGACCGTAAACGCGATGCCGACGGCTATCTGCAGCCACCCTGCGCGCCGGGCACCGACGTGCGTAACACGCAGAGTCAGGTCTACTCGGTTGATAATCTCAACCACTTTGCTGACGTGCTGAATGACATTGACGAACTGGCGCAGCTGCAGTTGATCCCCGCCGACGGGGCAGTGGCTGAAGCCTCCCCGGGCCAGTTTGAGATTAACCTGCACCATACGGAAAACGTGCTGGATGCCTGCGATGATGCGCTGGCGTTAAAACGTCTCGTCAGGCAGATGGCGGAAAAACACAAGATGCACGCCACGTTTATGGCAAAGCCGTATGAAGAACATGCGGGCAGCGGGATGCATATCCACATCAGCATGCAAAACAACAGAGGCGAAAACGTGTTCGCAGACGCCAGCGGTGAGGATTCCACGCTGCTGAAACGCGCGCTGGCCGGGATGATCGATCTGATGCCAGCGTCCATGGCACTGCTGGCACCGAACGTCAACTCCTACCGCCGTTTCCAGCCGGGAATGTACGTGCCGACACAGGCGTCATGGGGACACAATAATCGCACGGTTGCCCTGCGTATCCCCTGCGGCGATCGCCATAACCATCGGGTCGAATACCGGGTGGCGGGAGCAGACGCGAATCCGTATCTGGTGATGGCGGCGATTTTTGCCGGCATTTTACACGGGCTGGATAACGATTTACCCCTGCAGGAAGAAGTTGAAGGCAATGGTCTGGAGCAGGACGGACTGCCGTTCCCGATTCGTCAGAGCGATGCGCTGTGGGAGTTTATGCAAAACGATCACCTTCGCGAGCGGCTGGGCGAACGGTTCTGCCACGTCTATCACGCCTGCAAAAATGATGAATTACTGCAGTTCGAACGCCTGATTACCGAAACTGAAATCGAGTGGATGCTGAAAAACGCCTGATGACGTGCCCCGGTCAGGGGCCGCTTTGTTTCATTGCATACGTATCACCAAACGGCCTGCGCGGAGCCTGGCCGAACTGTTCGCTGGCACGCCAGCTATCTCCCGGGAGTCGCGTTATGGAGCGCAGGCGGCACAGGGACTTTCTTAACGACACTGTGTGACGAGGTAGGAAATGATGCAGATGTTCAACTATCCGCAGGGCGAAGGGGGCCAGTCAGGCGCCTGCTGTGAGTGCGAGCGAGAGACGCTGCGCTGGTACGATCGCGTATGTTCTTTACAACTTCCCCCTTTGCTAAGCAGGTTTGCGTTAAGGTCAACGCGATTGCAAACCACGGTAAGCATGGGGGGGATGGTCTATGGCGACTAACACATCTCTTGATTCGCCGGGCATGGCCGGAAGAACCCGGCTGCGCAGTTCCCTCAAGCTCTGGCAGGTGGTGATGATGGGGCTGGCTTACCTCACCCCCATGACCGTGTTTGATACCTTCGGCATTGTGTCCGGTATCAGCAATGGCCACGTGCCCGCCTCGTATCTCCTGGCGCTGGCGGGCGTCATGTTTACCGCCATCAGCTATGGCAAACTGGTACGACAGTTCCCGGAAGCGGGCTCTGCGTACACCTATACGCAGAAATCGATCGGACCCCATCTGGGGTTTATGGTCGGCTGGTCCTCGCTACTGGACTATCTCTTCCTGCCGATGATCAACGTGCTGCTGGCGAAGATCTACCTTTCCGCATTGTTCCCGGAAGTCCCGCCGTGGGTCTGGGTGGTGGGGTTTGTGACCATCCTGACGCTGGCGAACCTGAAGAGTGTTAATTTGGTCGCCAACTTTAACACCCTGTTTGTGCTGGTGCAGATCGCCATCATGGTGGTGTTTGTCATACTCGTGGTGCATGGCCTGCACAAGGGGGAGGGCGTGGGCACCGTCTGGTCGTTGCAGCCGTTTATCAGCGAGAACGCACATCTGATCCCGATTATTACCGGCGCGACTATCGTCTGCTTCTCTTTCCTCGGGTTTGACGCGGTCACCACGCTGTCGGAAGAGACGCCAAACGCGGCGCGGGTTATTCCCAAAGCCATTTTCCTGACCGCACTGTATGGCGGGCTGATATTCATTGTTGCCTCGTTTTTCATGCAACTCTTCTTCCCGACGATTGCGCGCTTCAAGAACCCGGACGCCGCGCTGCCGGAAATTGCGCTGTACGTGGGTGGCAAGCTCTTCCAGTCGGTGTTTCTGTGTACCACGTTTGTGAATACGCTCGCTTCAGGCCTGGCCTCACACGCCAGCGTCTCACGCTTATTGTATGTGATGGGGCGTGACAACGTCTTTCCGGAGCGGGTGTTTGGCTACGTGCATCCGAAATGGCGTACTCCGGCCCTGAACGTCATTATGGTAGGGATAGTGGCGCTGTCGGCCCTGTACTTTGACCTCGTGACCGCGACGGCGCTGATCAACTTTGGCGCGCTGGTGGCGTTTACGTTTGTTAATCTCTCGGTGTACAACCATTTCTGGCGGCGTAAGGGGCTGAACAAAACGTGGAAAGATCGGTTCCACTATCTCCTGCTGCCACTCATTGGTGCCGTAACGGTCGGCGTGCTGTGGATAAACCTCGAAGCGACGTCCCTGACGCTTGGCCTCATCTGGGCGGCACTGGGGGTCCTTTATCTGACATGGCTGACGCGCCGTTTCCGAAAACCGCCTCCGCAGTTTGAAGCCGCTAAGATAGAGCAGGCCTGGGATTCCTGAATGTAAAAACGGCACCAGTACGCTGGTGCCGTTTATCTGGATCGCTCGTCTTACCGGATATCAGCCCGCAGGCGGATTATCTCAGACGTTTATGAAGACTGGCGCCCACCAGCAGTGCCCCGCAGAGCATCAGCGCGATAAACCCGCCCACGCCGTTCCAGCCGTAGTTGTGCCAGAACACACCGCCCAGCGTCCCGGCGAAGCTGGAGCCAAGATAATAGCTAAACAGATACAAAGAGGATGCCTGGCCTTTGGCACGACGGGCGCGCGGGCCAATCCAGCTGCTGGCAACGGAATGCGCGGCGAAGAAACCGGCAGAGAAGAGCAGCATGCCGGTGAAAATCAGCCACAGGGACGAGAAGAGCGTCAGCAACAGGCCCAGCAACATCACGGCGGTTGAGACCAGCATCACCGGCCCACGGCCATAGCGGGCGGTCATCGCTCCGGCTTTTGGCGAGCTCCAGGTCCCGGTGAGATACGCCACGGAGAGCAGGCCCACCACCGCCTGGCTCAGATGCCACGGCGAAAGCATCAGACGATAGCCAATATAGTTAAACAGCGTGACGAACGATCCCATCAGCAGGAAGCCGGTCAGGAACAGCCGCGGTAGCCCTTTATCCCGCCAGTGCAGGCGGAAGTTGATAAACAGCGTTTTCGGACGCAGGGAGGTGGGGCGGAAGTGGCGTGATTCCGGCAGAATTTTCCAGAACATCAGCGCAGAGGCCAGTGCAAAGCAGCCAATCACCGCCAGCGCAATGCGCCAGTTAAAGAAGTCTGTAAACACGCCGCTCAGCAGGCGTCCGCTCATACCGCCAATGGAGTTCCCGCTGATGTACAGCCCCATGGAGAACGCGACAAAGCTCGGGTGGATCTCTTCACTGAGATAAGTCATCCCGACCGCTGCCACGCCGCTCAGGGATAACCCGATGAGCGCGCGCATCATCAGGATCCCGTGCCAGCTGGTCATCATGGTGGAGAGCAACGTACAAACCGACGCCAGCATCAGCGCGGTTACCATCACCTGTTTACGCCCAATGGCATCAGAGAGAGGGCCGGTAAAAAGCAGGCCGACAGCCAGCATCCCGGTTGAAATAGAGAGAGAAATACTGCTGCTGGCCGGTGAGACGCCAAACTCATGTGACAGCACGGGAAGGATAGGCTGAACGCAGTAGAGCAGGGCAAAGGTTGCCAGACCGGCTGAGAACAGCGCCAGCGTGACGCGCATAAATTGGGAGGTACCACGTTTAATAAACTGCGCCGGCTGAGAAGCTGCGGGTAAATCATCGATATCGCGTGCCGGTTCGATATCAACGGTAGATGTACGACTCACACATGTTCCTTGCTTAAACATCCCCGTGGTTTCTGGTGACGGGTATGACCACCTCTTCAGGGTAGAAAAATGTAAATATTCTGTCTAATATATTAATAATCTCAAATGATACATGTAAAATATGAATATCGAACTGCGTCATTTACGCTACTTTGTCGCGGTGGCAGAAGAACTCCATTTTGGCCGCGCCGCCGCGCGCCTGAACATTTCGCAGCCGCCGCTCAGCCAGCAAATTCAGATCCTGGAGCAGCAGATTGGCGCCCGTCTTCTCGCCCGCACCAACCGTAGCGTGAGCCTGACGGCGGCAGGCAGGCAGTTTCTGGCCGACAGCCGACAAATTCTGAGCATGGTTGACGACGCCGCCGCCCGCGCAGAGCGGCTCTACCTGGGGGAAGCCGGTGAATTGCGCATCGGGTTTACCTCGTCTGCCCCGTTTATCAGCGCCGTCTCGCAAACCCTGTCGTCGTTTCGCCGTGACTTCCCGGACGTGCATATTCAGACGCGCGAAATTAATACCCGGGAACAAATTGCTCCGCTGAACGAAGGGGCGCTGGATTTAGGGCTGATGCGCAACACTCAACTGCCGGACTCGCTGGCGTGGCAGGTGATCCTGCGCGAGCCGCTGATGGCGATGATCCCGCGCGATCACCCCCTGGCGTCGAAACCTGCCATCACGCTGGCTGAGCTGGCGAAAGAGCCGTTTGTCTTTTTCGACCCGCAGGTGGGAACCGGTCTGTATGACGATATTCTGGGCCTGATGCGCCGCTACGATCTCGCCCCGGTCATTACCCAGGAGGTAGGAGAGGCGATGACGATAATAGGTCTGGTCGCCGCCGGGCTGGGGGTTTCTATTCTCCCGGCCTCCTTTAAACGGGTACAATTGCGTGAAATGTGCTGGGTTCCGCTTGCCGAAGACGATGCGGTATCGGAGATGTGGCTGGTGTGGTCCAGACATCATGAACAGAGCAATGCGGCACAGCGTTTTAAAAAGCAGCTTATCACCGCCTCTGCCGGGCGATATTTATAGGGAAAAATGGGCAAAAATGTGCAGTAAATCACATGGCTAAGTAAATATTTGACGGCGGCCATGCAAGTGCTTCACCATAGCCCAAAGTTTATTTCGAAGCTCGAAAATAAGGGAGTACGAGGTGGTTGCTGATAGTCAGCCAGGGCATATTGATCAGATTAAGCAGACCAACGCTGGCGCGGTATATCGCCTGATTGATCAGCTTGGTCCGGTTTCGCGTATCGATTTGTCGCGCCTGGCCCAACTGGCTCCCGCCAGTATTACCAAGATTGTTCGCGAAATGCTGGAAGCCCACCTGGTTCAGGAGACGGAGATTCAGGAGCCGGGGAGCCGGGGTCGTCCGGCGGTCGGGCTGGTGGTGGAGACGGAAGCGTGGCATTACCTGTCGCTGCGCATCAGCCGGGGTGAGATCTTTCTTGCGCTGCGCGATCTCAGCAGCAAGCTGGTGGTGGAAGACCGACTGGAGCTGCCGCTTAACGCTGATCAACCGCTTCTTGAGGCGATTGTCACGCATATCGATCATTTCTTTATTCGTCACCAGCAGAAGCTTGAACGCTTAACGGCGATTGCCATCACCATGCCGGGCATTATTGATACCGAGAACGGCATTGTGCACCGCATGCCGTTTTATGAAGACGTCAAAGAGATGCCGCTGGGTGAGGTCCTGAAAAACCATACCGGCGTACCGGTCTACATTCAGCATGACATCAGCGCCTGGACTATGGCGGAGGCGCTGTTTGGCGCGTCACGCGGGGCGCGGGATGTCATTCAGGTGGTGATCGACCATAACGTCGGGGCGGGCGTCATCACCGACGGACGCCTGTTGCATGCGGGCAGCAGTAGCCTGGTGGAGATCGGCCACACGCAGGTCGATCCCTACGGGAAACGCTGCTACTGCGGCAACCACGGCTGCCTGGAGACCATTGCCAGCGTGGAAAGCGTGCTTGAACTGGCGCAGGTGAGGCTCAGCCAGTCCATGAGCTCCTCGTTGCACGGGCAACCCCTGACGGTAGATTCCTTGTGCACAGCGGCGCGGCAGGGCGATCTGCTGGCTAAGGACATCATTACTGGCGTAGGGAATAACGTCGGGCGCATTCTCGCCATTATGGTGAATCTGTTTAACCCGCAAAAAATCCTGATCGGCTCCCCGCTCAGCCAGGCGGCGGATATCCTCTTCCCGGCGATCTCGGCCTGCATTAATCAGCAGGCGCTGCCCGCCTACAGCAAAAACATTGTGGTCGAAAGCACGCAGTTTTCGAACCAGGGCACCATGGCCGGTGCTGCGCTGGTGAAAGATGCAATGTATAACGGCTCCTTACTGATCCGCCTGCTGCAGGGCTAACTCTTTTCCACAGACTTACTAAAAATTGCGCTATCTCAAGCCGGATAGCGCACGCTTCCCGTAGACTTCCCCCACTGAATTATTTACCTGGTTTATATTTTCGAAGCATACCCAAGAGGTGGAATGAGTCATGCTTAAGCGTTTCTTTGTTACTGGTACAGATACCTCTGTCGGCAAGACTGTTGTATCGCGCGCGTTGCTACAGGCGCTGGCAGCAAGCGGTAAACGTGTTGCAGGGTACAAACCGGTCGCAAAAGGCAGTAAAGAGACGCCAGAGGGGCTGCGCAATAAAGATGCCCTGGTTTTACAAAGCGTCTCATCCCTGGAGCTGCCTTATGACGCGGTCAATCCTATAGCCCTGAGCGAAGAGGAGAGCAGCGTGGCGCACAGCGGGCTGATCAATTACACCCTGCTGTCGGATGGGCTGGCAAACCTGAGCGAGAAGGTTGATCACGTTGTGGTTGAAGGCACGGGCGGCTGGCGCAGCCTGATGAACGATTTGCGTCCACTTTCCGAGTGGGTGGTGCAGGAGCAACTGCCGGTGGTGATGGTGGTGGGCATCCAGGAAGGGTGTATCAACCATGCGCTGCTGACGGCGCAGGCGATCGCCAATGACGGCCTGCCGTTAGTGGGCTGGGTGGCAAACCGCATCAACCCAGGCCTTGCGCACTATGCAGAAATCATCGACGTGCTGAGCAAAAAACTGCCCGGCCCTCTGGTGGGCGAACTGCCTTATTTGCCGCGCGCCGAGCAGCGCGAACTAGCGCAGTACATCGATCTCTCTGCTCTCGGCAGTGTGCTGGCCGTAGATCGAGTCGTGGCGTAACGTTTGCGAGAGTACGGACGCAACAACGCAGGCAATCAGCAGGCCGGGTAGCAGAAAATACTGCCCGGTCATTTCACACACCATCAGCGCCGACATAATAGGCGCATGCGTCGTGGCAGCGAGCAACGTCGCCATCCCCGCCAGTCCCAGCAAAATCGCCGTTTCAGAACCCGGTAGCCACAGCGCAAAAAGCTGCGCAATCAGCATTCCTGTCGCCAGCCCGACAAACAGCGTCGGCGTGAAGACCCCGCCCGGTGCGCCCGAACCGCTGCTTGCCAGGACCGCCAGCAGCTTACAGATAAACACGCCCGCAATAACGGACAGCAGCGGCGGTGAGAGCAGAAAGGCCTGCACCACGCTATAGCCGTTACCCCACACTTTGGGCGTGAGAAGCGACAACATCCCGACGATCAGCCCCCCGAGCGCCAGCTGCCAGGGCGGTGAGAGTTTGAGACGCAGAAACAGCGCGTGGCTAACCGTCATCAGCCACATCAGCAGCGGGCCGCAGACGCCCGCCAGCAGACCGATGATAACGATCAATCCGTAATCGCCCGCAGTGAGCGTTTCGCTGAGATGCACCTCATACAGCGTGGTAGCGCCAGGGCTTAACAGACGCGTCGTCAGCAGCGCTACGACGGCCGCAATGACTACCGGGCCGAGCGAGGCCAGCATCAGCGTGCCGAACAGGATTTCCGCAATAAACAGGCTTCCGGCTAGCGGCGCGTGGTAGGCGCTGGCCATTCCCGCCGCCGCCCCGCAGGCTATCCATAATTTCCATTCGGACTTCGGCGTAAAGCGCTGCGCAAACAAGGAGGCGGCGAGGGCGGCGAGCAGGATCATCGCCCCTTCACGCCCGATGGCGCTTCCGCTGGAAACCACCAGCAGTGACGCCAGGGATTTGACCAGGCTGGCACCGTAATCGAACTGCCCGTCACCCGTTTCCAGCGCTTCCATATAATCTGTTGGCGCATGCGGGCGTTGCGCCGTCAGCCGCTGCCACCCCCATAGCAACAATCCGGCTGCCAGGCCGCCAAGAGCAGGCGTGAGCATGCGACGCCAGGGGGACAACGCCGCCGCGGCATTCACCAGGCTGCCGCTGTCGTTACTGAGAAACAGCCACTCCAGCAGATACATGCTGTGGCGAAACACGGCAACGGCCAGCGCGGCCAGTACGCCCGTGACGGTGGCAATCAGAAGCCGGCGAAACATCGCGCGGATATCGGGGTAAGTATGAAGACGTTGCATGGGTCGCGAGTAAACGAGATCGGTATTCTATTGTGATAGGAACTCAACCAGTATGCAAATGAGTGTTTATAGGGGTGTTCTAAATATTTAAGTTATTTATTTTTAGTGGTGATTTATTTGGTTGTTAAATATTAACCAAAAGTGCGGAATAAATCTGGTTAACTCATATTCATAGTAAAATTCCTTTTTTATTAACGAAAAGGAAAAGGGAATTCTTTATGAGTAATCAATTTACTAATTACCGGAGCGTAACGCATGGGTTACCGTACCGATAATTTTGGCCGGGGACAGGCGCTTGAGAATGATAAAACGACTACCGGTGCCAGGTGTATTGCGTCTATTACAGACAGCACCGAATTTGGACGCAGAATTCTCAGGGTAGGTGATAAAACCACTCCCTGTCCTAAATGTGGCAGGAAGGGCGTGATTGTATCAGGTGAGGAACGGGTGACATTTTACGGCGTACCCGTCGCCGTTCACGGTTCAAAAGTACACTGTGATTGCCCACCAGGTTCAAATCGGGTAATTGCTCCCGCAGGTCAGTGGCTGGGACGTGGCCGAGACCCGGTTGATGTTGCCAGGGAAGAACACGCCGCCAGGCTGGCAGCAGAAAAGCAGGCTGAAGAAAACCGCAGAGAGGAGGAAAGGGAGCGCAACCGCGTATTTGCAAAGTCCTGCCTGCGCGGTGAGGGCTGCAATGATGCCGGTGACCAGCGCGAGCCCCATACCAATTTTGCCGATATGGCATTTTTCCTGGCCATGCCCGCCAGCGACCCGGCAACCGATTCAGACACCCCGCAGCACGCGCAGACCGCCAGAAAGAAAAAGCCAGAGGATATCCCCAGACCGAAAAAACGCAGCGCCCTGTACCGCTGGTGGAACGGCAACCATGAGGAGATGGAATATCAGGCGGCCGTTGCAGCTGCTGCAGCTGCTGCGCGGGTGCAGACGGCCACCGCAGGCGCAAGCTTGCTGGAACTCATAAGCGGCAGGGCGCTGACCTATGGCACATGGGCAGTGCGTGGTGCCGTCGGGCTGGGTGAGATAGCCACCGCGGGAGTGGGTGCTCCTGTGGCCGGGCTGCTGGTGGGAATGATGCCCGGCAGGCTGAACGACGGCGAACAGGATTTTATCGACCGTATGCGCCTCGCGCAGATGCGTGAAGCCCCAAGCCGTGTTCGCTATACGTGGGAGAACGACAGCAGGGGGAACCCGGTGCCGCATGGCTGGCATACGCCGCCTGGCCGGGACAGTGTGCGCGTCAGAAAAATGGAGTACGACAGTAGCGCGCAGGCGTACACCTTCACCACGGAGGAAGAACCGCGCATCACCATCGTGTGGACGCCTGACCGAACAGACGAGAAAAAGCCGTGGAACACCGGCGACCAGGCGCGGCCAGTGCTGCCGAACCCGGTCGTTGTTGACCCGCTGCCCGTTAACACCGGCATAACGGCGACCACCAGCCCGGCACAGGGAGAAAAGAGTTTCGCGGATTACATTCTGATCCTGCCGTTCCCTGACCTGCCGCCGATTTATATCTACCTGAGCAAACCACCGGTGGAGTTTCTGGAGGTTGAGCTATACAGTGACTTTAAGCGCCGTTCACGGCAGGGGATGTATGAGGCGGATCACATGCCGTCGGCTGCGGCTGTTAAGGCCTATCTCCGTAGGGAGTATCCATATTTAAAAGAAACGGAAATTCAGGAGTTTTCATTACAGGTGGCGGCTATCGTTGTCCCTAAAGATGTGCATCAGAAAATCAGTGAAACTTATGGCGGACGTAATACTCTGGCACAGATTGATCTGGACTCGCAGAACTTACGGGCAGCAGCGGATCGTAATCTGGATACCATTAAGCCATCGTTAAAAAAGCAGGGTGCCACTGAAGAACAAATAGAAACTGCCAGAACCAAAATGCATGCTCTGAACAGCCAGCAAGGATTATACAAATGACAGTAAATGTAGAAGCACTTATCCATAATCTGGGCAAAAGCTATAAAGAGTTAGTTGATAATAGGTTAATCACCTACAAAAGTGAGCCTAAAGGGGCAGCAGGCGACCCCGTGTTACTTTTACCAATGGCGAACGAGGGTGTTTATTTAGCCTTTAATCGAGAAGGGAGAATACTGAAAGAAATTACGTTGTCTATTCAGCGTTATGATGTAAAGGGATGGGTCTTCCCAAATGTACTCCCTTCACCGTTGCAGCAAAACATGTCTCGTACATGGATTCATCAGGCGTTTGGTGAGCCCGAAGACACGATTGCCCCCAGAATGATAATGAATCGCTCTTTCGGTTGGGTTGAAAAATTTACCGTTGAAGATGTTCACACACCCACCACAATGCAGATAGATTACGATCTTAACGAGATAGTGAAAGAAGTCGCTTTTATTCTCACTTCTGACATTCGCTGGTAAAGCTTAGCATAAGCCCCGGAAGGGGCTTTTCTGGTATAATTTTCAGCTCTCACTGTGAATATTCAGCGCCCGGCGCGTACGCCCTGAGCTGAGGTACTCCGCGATATAGTCCTGCGAAATCTCGCCGTTATAGCGACCCTCTTCATCCACAATCGGCATCCAGCTGGTGTTGCTTTCATACAGGCGGGAGAGCACCACGCGCAGGTTATCTTCCGCTTTGCCGGTCATTCGGAACGGATGCAGGATATCGGCACAGGTGCCGCTTGCGTTGCGCGCTTCCCGGCGTTTCACAAATCCCAGCGGTTTACCGTGCTCGTCCACCACGGTGATGGCGCGGATATCGTTATCATCCATGGTGGCAAAGGCCTCTGGAAGCGGGGTAGAGCCGCGTACCGTGATAGTAGGCTGCTGGTCGGTGACGTCGCCTGCCGACACCAGCAGCAGGCGCTTCAGGGTGCGGTCCTGACCCACAAACGAGCCGACAAACTCGTTCGCCGGCTTCGCCAGGAGCTCGTCCGGGCTGGCGCACTGGACAATCTTCCCCTGACGGAAAACGGCGATACGATCGCCCAGCTTCAGGGCTTCATCGATATCGTGGCTGACCAGCATCACCGTTTTCTTCAGCTTGCGCTGCATCTCCAGAAACTGGTTCTGGATCACTTCACGGTTGATGGGGTCCACCGCGCCGAAGGGCTCATCCATCAGCAGTACCGGCGGATCGGCCGCCAGCGCGCGGATCACGCCGATACGCTGCTGCTGGCCGCCGGACATCTCGCGCGGATAGCGGTGAAGAAACTTACGCGGATCCAGCGCCACCATATCCATCAGCTCTTCGGCACGGGTTTTACACCGGGCTTTATCCCAGCCCAGCATGCGCGGCACCACGGTAATGTTCTCTTCGATGGTCATGTTCGGGAACAGGCCAATTTGCTGAATCACGTAGCCGATGTTGCGGCGCAGCGTCACCGTATCCATCCCGCTGGTGTCTTCACCGTTAATCAGGATCGTGCCGCTGCTTGGCGTAATCAGGCGGTTGATCATCTTAAGGGTGGTGGTTTTCCCGCAGCCGGACGGGCCGAGCAGGACGCACATTTCCCCTTCAGGCACGTTCAGGTTGACGTTGTCCACGGCCTTAAAGGTCTGGCCGTGCTTCTGTGAAAAATGTTTGGTGAGGTTTTCCAGTTTTATCATTATCGAATCCCCTTCGGAGTCAGTACCACCTGCAGACGGTGCAGCAGCCAGTCGAGCACAATCGCTAAAAGACAAATCATCAGCGCCCCTGCAATCAACATGCGGATATCGCTCCCGCCGATGCCGTTAAGCAGCAGCAGACCCAGGCCGCCCGCGCCAATCACGGCGGCAATCGCCATTACGCCGATGTTCATCACCACGGCGGTGCGGATGCCGCCGAAAATCACCGGTAGCGCCATGGGAATTTCAACCCAGCGCAGCCGCTGCCAGAAGGTCATGCCGATGCCGCGTCCGGCCTCACGCAGACCCGGTGGCAGGCTGTCCAGCGCGGTATGGGTGTTGCGTACAATCGGCAGCAGCGAGTAGAGAAACACCGCGGTAATGGCGGGCAGGGCGCCAATGCCCTGACCGATCAGCGAAAACAGCGGGATCATCAGGCCAAACAGGGCGATGGACGGAATGGTCAGCACGATGGTCGCGATGCCCAGCACCGGTGTCGCCAGCCATTTGTGACGGACAATTAGAATGCCGAGCGGAACGCCGATAATAATGGCCAGGCCAACCGCCAGCGCCACCAGCCACAGATGCTGCAGCGTCAGGGTTAACAGGTAATCCCAGTTATCCAGAATGTAGTGAATCGTCTCCATAGCGCCTCCTACAACAGCTTTTTGCTACGCAGGAAATCACGGGCGACCTGCTGCGGTGACTGATGATCGATATCCACCTTCTTGTTCAACTCGGTGATAACGTCGTTGTTGAGCTGGGCGGAGAGGGTGTTAAGCGCCTCTTCCAGCCCCGGGTTCGCCTCCAGCGTGTCTTTACGCACCACCGGGGTGACGGCATAGCTCGGGAAGAAGCCTTTATCATCTTCCAGTACTTTGAGGTCGAAACCTTTCACGCGGCCGTCGGTGGTGTAGATCAGCCCGGCATCAACAAAACCGTCGCGCACCGCGTTATACACCAGGCCGGGATCCATCTGGCGGATCTGCGGACGGTCCAGCTCCATGTTGTAGGCCTTCTGCAGCGGCTTCATCCCATCGCTGCGCCCGGCAAACTCAAGATCCAGTCCCAGCAGCCAGTTCTTGTCCGGGTTGGTTTTACGCACCTGCTCAATCTTCGCCACCATCTCAGACATGGTGTTGATATGTTCCGCTTCGGCGCGTTTACGCTGCATGGCGAAGGCATAGGTGTTGTTCATATCGGCGGGTTTGAGCCAGACCAGACCGTGCTTCGCGTCCAGACGCTTAACCGTCTCGTAAGACTCCTGCGGCGACATGCGTTTGTTGATGTGGTTAAAGATGATCAACGATGTACCGGTGTACTCCCAGGTCATATCAATCTGTTTGTTGATCATCGCGTTACGGGAGATAACGGTCGCAATATTGGTTTGCGGCTGCACCTGGAACCCTTTCTTTTGCAGGTACTGCACGGTCATGGCCGAGAGAATATGCTGCTCGGTAAAGCTCTTGGTCGCCAGAATCAGCGGGGCGGCTATCGCCTGGCTGGTGAAGAGCGCCGCGGCACACAGCGCCGTCAGGCTGGATATTAGTCTCATGAAAGCTCCTTGTTATTGTTATCGAGCGAGATGGGGACTCATCACGCGACCCAGCGCAGCCAGCAGGGTGTCGAGGATCAGGGCAAACAGCGCGGTGGCCGCCGCGCCCAGGATCAGTGTCGGGAAGTCGTTCAGGTAGATGCCGGGGAAAATCAGCTCGCCGTAGCTGCTGGCGCCAATCAGGAAGGCCAGCGGAGCTGTACCCACATTAATGGCGGTGGCGATGCGGATGCCCGAGAGCATCACCGGCCAGGCGTTAGGTAACTCCACCTGGCGCAGACGCTGCCATTTGGTCATCCCAATCCCGTTCGCCGCTTCCAGTAACGACGACGGCACCGAGCACAGCCCGGCGTAGGTATTGCGCACAATCGGCAGCAGCGAGGCAAGAAACAGGGCGATGATGGCTGGCGTATCGCCAATGCCAATCACCACCATCGCCAGTGCCAGAACGGCCAGCGGCGGCAGGGTGTTGCCGACGTTGAAGATTTGCATCACGTATTCGGCTACCCCACGCGCCGCCGGGCGGCTGAGCAGGATACCCGCCGGAATGCCAACCAGCAGTCCGAAGAACATCGAGGAAAATACGAGGATTAAATGCTGTTGCCCGAGGTAGATCAGGTCAACCTGGCGCGCCTTGATCGTCTCCAGCCCAATGCCCCAGGTGAGGAGGGCCAGAACCACGATAATGGCGCCGACAAACAGCAGCGAGCGTTTGAGTAATGGATGCATTGCGGTGTGTCTCCCTGTGCGCATGCGTTATCGCAACCAGCGGTTGCCTGTTGTTATGCCATGTTTCGGCAGGGGTAGTTGACCTATAGCAAGCGTTTGGGAAGG
Source organism: Enterobacter sp. 03-F-07-AD-ECC (assembly GCF_047530935.1). Lineage (NCBI taxonomy): Bacteria > Pseudomonadati > Pseudomonadota > Gammaproteobacteria > Enterobacterales > Enterobacteriaceae > Enterobacter > Enterobacter sp. 03-F-07-AD-ECC. Next base: position 281,056 of record NZ_JBLKBZ010000007.1, read on the forward strand.
GTTCCAGCGAAGGGGGAAAATCAGTAACCCTATGAAACTAGTGACAACCTTGATTAAGCCTTATGAGGTAAGGGCTGGCTGTGAGAGGGCAGAATAGTCCTAAAGCGACTTCCTGAAAGTGACGGTGTCACAACTGTCGTGACATTCTGCCCTCTGCGTTTTGACTATCGGCCGAGGGCTGCGCGAACTTTGCGCACGCGCACCGCGATGGTAATCATGGAACAAACGGATACCAGCGCCAGTATGACACCCAGCGCCAGCATTGCATTAAAGCCAATCCACCTGAACAGGAGCAACCCTGCGATACCGCCCGTAATAAACGAGAACAGGGTGGTTAAGTGGGTTTTAAGCTGGCTTTTCTGCGCCGCAGTATCTTTGGAGTAGTCCCGGCGCAGCATCGCCACGACTACCGAGGCCAGCGATATCCCCGCGTCTGTCAGCGTGCCGGTGATGTGCGTTGATCTCACCCGGCCGCTGGAGAGCTGGGTGGAGGTGGAATTGTGGATCCCCATCAGACCACAGAGAAAGATAATAATTGTGCGGTTGCTGGTGAGGGCATGGAAATACATCTCGTAAACCGAAATACCGGTCAGTAATAACCCTTCGACAAACAGGATCTGGCAAAAAACCAGGCGGATATTATGGATAATGCCCCAGATAACAATAATGCGCGCAAGAATGGCACCCGTGACAAACGCCAGAATAATGGAGCCAAAGAAAATAATATCGTTCAGATCGGTGGAAGAGACTTCGCTGGATAATTGTGAGGTATTGCCGGTCATGTGAGAGGGGAAAAAGCCAAATGCCCCAAGGGCGATGGCGTTGAGCAAGCCAGCGGATGTCGCCAGCCAGAGGGCTAACCGGCGATCCTCCTGATGCGTTCGTTCTTTTTTGAGTTTAATCAGCAAGAATACCTCCGGGGTGAGCTTTGCCTGAAACGTCAGGCTAGCAAAGCGGTACAACGGACAGTCCAGGATATGGCTTAATTATTATTCCCTCTGACGAGATGCAGGGTTTTGTAATTAAATAAAATATCCTTGCTGAATATAGGGCCGTGGGGAATTCAGACCATGCCGTTATTTCCGTGTCGCAAAAATGCCGGGCGCTGATTAAGACGTTCAAACCAGGCATCAATGGCAGGCACAGCGGGTTTGTCAAAAGGCGTCATCCTCCAGCGGTTCACCGACAGCCCCAACACCACATCTGCAAGCGTAAACGTTTCGCCCGCAGTAAAGGCACCGGTGCGCTGCAACTGCTGCTCCAGAATGCCGATGCAGTGGTTCCACTCTTTTATCCCGGCGGCAATCCGCACGGGATCGTTATAGTCCGGGTTTTTGCGCCCCAGCGCCGGGAAGACATAGCGCCAGGCGTTGTTAAATTCGGTTGCCTGCCAGTCCATCCAGCGCTCGACGTTAGCGCAGGCCTGCGGCTGCGATGGCAGCAGGTCATCGCGTCCGGCTTTGCGCACCAGGTAGCGGCAGATTGAATTCGATTCCCACAGCACAAAATCGCCGTCGATCAACACCGGCACCATGGCGTTGGGGTTCAGGGCGCGGAAGGCGTCCGTTTCCGTCGAGGCAAATCCGCTGCCGTAATCTTCCTGCTGATATGCAATTCCGGCTTCTTCGCAGGTCCAGAGGACTTTACGCACGTTGATGGAGGTGGTTTTGCCAAGGATGGTGATCATGCTGTCGCGCCTCTTCACAGTGATTGTGGGTTCAAAAACAATACACCAGCGCCATAGAAAAGCGGCAATTAATCCTCTGCGGCGTTATCTGTTCAGACGTGCGAGCCGCCATGTCACTCCAGCCGCACTGAGAAGCAGCAGGCCGCTCATGAGAAAGGTGCTCTGCCAGCCCAAATAGTCAAACATCATGCCTCCGGTAGTTGATCCCAGCGCAATGGCAAGCTGGATCACCGCAACCATTAACCCACCGCCAGCCTCAGCATCTTCCGGAAGCGTACGGGCGATCCACGTCCACCACCCGGCAGGTGCCGCCGTCGCCAGCATTCCCCAGAGCCCTAACAGCGCGGCAACGGCCCATACGATGTGCCCGGTCAGAATCAACCCACCCGCAATGGTGGCCATCAGCAGGGGAATGGCCATTAACGTCAGGTAAAATGACGCGTTGAGCGCCATGGCAATCACGAGAGTACCTACAAAACCTGAAACGCCGATGGTTAACAATATCAACGACAACCCGGAGTCGCTAACGTGGGTAACGGTTTCAAGGAACGGACGCACATAGGTAAATAACGCAAACTGACCCATAAAGAACAGGCCGCAGGCAAGCATGCCTGCAATAACGGCCGTCTGACGAAACAACCGAAAGACCGTCCCACGCGATGTTGCCCGGTCATTCCCCTTCATATCAGGCAGGCTATAGCATTGCCAAATGAACGCGACTATTGCCACGGGCACCAGACACAGGAAGGCGCCACGCCAGCCAATAGTCGCGCCGAGATAACTGCCAAGTGGGGCGGCAACCACCGTCGCCAGCGCGTTGCCCCCGTTGAAAATAGCCAGCGCGCGCGATACCTGATGTTGTGGCACCAGGCGAATAGCCGTTGCCGCAGACATGGACCAGAATCCGCCGATGGCAATACCGATCAGGGCGCGGCCGGTTATATAGACCGGATAGTTCGGTGCAAAGGCAATAATCGTTCCCGACAGGGCCATCAGTAGCGTCATTCCCAGCAGGAGATATTTTCTGTTCATGCTGCCAGCCAGTTGAGAAAGCGTCAGGCTGGTCAGGACGGCCAGTGCGCCGGAGACAGCAATCCCCTGGCCCGCCAGCCCCTCGGTGACACTTAAATCTCGGGCGAGCGGGGTAAGCAGGCTAACGGGCATAAATTCAGAGGCGATCAAAACAAATACGCACAGGGTCAGGGCAAAAATGCCGCCCCAGTACGTATGTTCACGGTTCGATTGCGTGGTTTGGCTTAGTGCGGACATAGTCAGATTTCATCAAGGCGTAGAGAGGGCCACCCGTTTGGCTCGGGTGGCGTATGCTCGTCATGCTTCAGGCTAACGCGTATGCGGCCTGCAGGATCCCGGGCAGAACGGCTTATTTCAGGCTGGTTTTGAAGAATCGCTCAAACTGTGCAAACGGGATCTTTCCGGCGGCATTGTCGTAAAGATCGACATGGTTTGCGCCCGGGACAATGACCAGCTCTTTCTGTTTGCTGCCAACGGTTTTAAACTCGTCCTCGGCAAAATAGCGGGAGTGCGCTTTTTCACCCGTCACGATAAGCGTCGGGATGCTGATCTCCCCGGCGTAGCTTAACAGCGGCATGTTCATAAAAGACAACGGCATGGTTGCTGTCCATGCGCCGGTGGAGTTGACGGAGCGTGCATGGAATCCGCGCGACATCCGGTAGTAGTCATAAAACTCCTTCAGAACCGGATTCGGGTTGGCGGGTAATGCTTCTGGCAGAATACGCTCAGCCGCCGTTACGTTGCCGTTTTCATCGACATAGATATCATGGCCGCCGTGCGCGAAGGTGCCGTTTTCGGCATCTTTCCAGCGCTGCTCGTTCAGATACTGCAGTACGGCCCGACGATCGGCCGTGGAATAGCGATCTTTCCCGTCGCCAACGCCGTGGCCCATGGCACGGCTCATGTCATACATCACGCTGGTGGCAACCGCTTTTACGCGGGTGTCCATTGCTGCCGCGTTCAGTGCCATGCCGCCCCAGCCACAAATACCCAGAATGCCGATACGGTTTCGATCAACCTCTTGTTGCAGGCCCAGGAAATCGACCGCGGCGCTGAAGTCTTCGGTGTTGATGTCCGGCGAGGCCACGTTGCGTGGCTGGCCGCCGCTTTCGCCAGTGTAAGACGGGTCGAACGCCAGCGTGACAAACCCTTGTTCGGCCATCGTCTGCGCATAGAGCCCGCTGGATTGCTCCTTGACCGCGCCAAACGGCCCGCTAACGGCAATCGCCGCCAGCTTGCGGTCCCCACGGTTTTTAGGCAGATAAAGATCTCCCACCAGGGTAATGCCGTATCGGTTCTGGAATGTCACCTTTCGATGGTCAACCTTATCACTTTTGGCGAAGGTTTTATCCCAGGTGGTCACCATCGAAATGGGCGCGTTTGGGTTAGTCGTTTCTGCATAACTCATTGTTGTCACTCCACTTAAAGATGCACACAGCAGCATCGCCACTGACAGTTTTTGGGTGAATGTTTTCATTAGAGATCCCGTGCGTTGTTGTGATAAGGGGAGTATAGGGAGCAGAAATCGTGCTGATTAGAGGGTGAAAATTGCTAAGATTAATACCAATTTGTTATGAATCAGAGAGCAGGCGCGATGGCGAAACGGGAAAACTACAACGAGCTTTACTTGTTTATGCAGGTGGTACGCGAGGGAAGCTTCACGGCAGCCGCGCAGCGACTCGGACTGGCACAATCCGGGATCAGCCGCTCGGTACGTGAGTTGGAGGCGCGGTTGGGCGTTCAGCTTCTGGTGCGTACCACACGAAAATTGTCACTTACCCACGCCGGGGAGCAGCTTTATCAAACCACGGAGTCAGCATTCGATACGCTTGATACCGGGCTGGCCACCCTGGCCCATTACCGCCAGACGCCGTCCGGTACGGTGCGCATCAATGCCAGCCAGCACGCTATCGATAAATGCCTGCTGCCAAAGCTCGCCATCTTCAAGCAGCGTTACCCGGATATCCGCCTTGAACTGATGAATGAAAGCCGCTTCGTTGACATCATTGCCGAGCGGTTTGATGCGGGCGTCAGGCTGGGGCCTGAGGTCGGGCAGGGGATGATTGCGGTACGCATCACGGCTGACATGGAAATGGGCGTGGTTGCGGCACCAGAGCACTTCCGCCGCTATGGCTTTCCGCAAACACCTGAGGATTTGGTGAGGCACCCCTGCATTGCGTATCAGTTTGCCGACGGTAATCTTTATCACTGGGAACTGGTTCAGGACGGCAAGAAAATCTTTCACCGGCCAGAAGGACAATGGGCGCTATCGGACAGTTACATGGAAGCGGAAGCTGCCCGGCTGGGCCTGGGTCTAGCCTATATTCCGGTGGAGCTCGTGGCGGACGATCTGGAGCGCGGAACGCTTATCCGGGTCTTGCAACGCTACAGCCTGCGGATGGAGGGGTTGTTTCTCTATTATCCGCATCGCAATGTGTCGCCAGCCCTGAGAGCAGTGATCGATACGCTGAAAATGTAGGCGGGAAGACTGGCTTTCTGGAAGGAGCCTCGCAAACCTAAAAGTAACCCGGTGAAAATGAAGGTTAATGCTTTTATTCCGGTTACCTGGGTCGTAAAGTGACGGCGTTGCGGCACATCCGCAATCGGGTGTAGGAACCCGGATCTCACAGTGCGACTTTATTTTGTCGCAACAGTGCATATGCCGTTAAAATCACGGTGGCGCTGGCGGAGCAGCCATAAGGCTGGCCGTTTTCTCTGTGGGCGGTATTCCTACCTCCGTCAGCGCTGCCCCCTCGAGCGTAGGAACTCATCGGGTGGTTAATTCAATTTCATACACTGAGGATGCCTTATGGCTACTATCCCAACCCTGTCTTACCTGCAATCTGACGAAAACATTATTCAGCAGCTTATTACCCGACCCCTTCCGGTTGACACCGATCTTTTTGACGTTGCTGATAACTGCGCCGCGCTGGTGACCGTGCTGGTCGAAAGCGATGATAGCGTCATTAGCACTGCGCTCTGTGAGCGTCTGCTGCAAGCGCTTCATCCACTCCGCGAACTCTGCGATGCCGATCTCCCGCCGAACCTTATTGAACAGCTGATTGTGGGAGAGAAAATGACCTCCTGCGTGCCCGACTGCTGGCACGACACCGCTACCCAGATAGACTATGCGCTGGCACTTACCCAAGCCGTTAAAGGGGGGACATTGCCCGCGAACGTTGCAAAAGAGCTTACGGGGCTGCTGCACGATATGATCTGGCTACTGGCGGAGTTTGTGAAGGAGCCGCGAATTGTGGCGCACTGAGTGCGGGTAGGCTTGGTTAGCTGCTTAGAGGGTGTTGTGGGAAAGGGGCTGGGTGGGCCCCTTTGAGGTTCATATGGATGCTTATCTATTTAAAATTTTCGCTACCTAGCTGGAGATAAAGCTCCTGGGAACTATAAATTGAAATTTTAGAAATCTTCAACAACCCCTATAACAGCCATTGCGGAACCTGATTAGTGCTTTTTAGGTCATAATTAGTATAAACAAAATTCTTTTAGACTAGTTAGCAATAACATCAAGTTGATGTTAGGGAGAAAGCGAGATTTTTGTAAGAGAAATCGACAACTTGATTTTTCAGAAAAATCTTATTAGATTGATTATGTTTTGCCAGTTTTTACAATAGAGTAATACATTTTACAGGAGTTTTTATGTATATATCTTTCCTAAAAATAAACAACTTCAGGAAGTTTGGAGAGACTGAAAACATTATTGGTTTTGTTAAATCTCATAGTGAATCACCCAAAAAAGATTTAGTTGCTTCCTCAACAACTCTAGTGATTGGAAAAAATAACTCTGGTAAAACTACTGTAACCAAAGCCTTAGAACTTTTGCACTCGGACTCTGAGAAAATTACTGGGCATGATTTTAATTATAATTATTCAAAAAAAATTCTTGAGAAACATTTAAATGATGATTTTAGCATAGCACCAAAGATATCTTTTGAAATAGAGGTTATTTTAGATGATGAAGAGCATGATCTTATCGGCGAGTTTAGACCTTTTATCGATGCAAAAAAATTGTTAACTGATGGGGTGCGAAAGGCGAATGTTATCATTGAGTATGAAGTAAAAGTAATAGCTGATTATCAGTCTAAAATAGAAGCGCTTAAAAAAGACTGTTTAAGCTGTGAAGGTGATTTTGAAGTGACCTTTAGAAAATATCTCGATATATTATCTAAAACACAATTCAGGAGAAGGATAAAAAACTACCAGAACATAAGTATCGAGACCTTAACACCGAGGAATTTTATTGATTTGAGGGTTATTTCGGCTGCAAAAAATATCCATGATAAAAGATTACTTACAAAATCATTCAATAAAATAATTAAATATATGTACGAATGCGATGAGAGTGAATACAAAGGAATAATAAGTCTGGTTGATGGAAATAATGAAAGTCTGACTAAAAACATTAAAGTTAAACATCAGTCAGGAGTTGAAAGAATCCTAAAAAAAATAATATCAGACAAAGATATAGGAATCGAACTCCGATCCGAATTAACATTCGATAAGCTTATGTCTGACCTGATAATTTATGAACATAAAGATGGAGAGTTTCTTGTCCCTGAGAGTCAGTTTGGTCTGGGTTACGCAAGTTTAGTAAGTATTCTTGGTGAGTTAATTGATTACACGAATCAAAGCTTGAAGGAAATAGGTCAGAGTAGAATCAGATTATTATGTATTGAAGAGCCAGAAGTTTTTATGCATCCTCAGATGCAAATAAATTTTATTAGACATATCCAAGAGGCCTTAAATGAAATTCTATCTTCGCATGTTGCAGAACTAAATTCGCTGAAAAGCCAAATACTAATTACAACACACTCATCTCATATTTTAAATAGTGTGATTCACAGTAGTAATACTTTTGATGATATTAATTATATTTAC
>NZ_JBLKBZ010000081.1:0-522 GCF_047530935.1 Enterobacter sp. 03-F-07-AD-ECC
AGTCGTAACAAGGTAACCGTAGGGGAACCTGCGGTTGGATCACCTCCTTACCTTAAAGAACCTGCCTTTGCAGTGCTCACACAGATTGTCTGATGAAAAACAGCAGTAAAAACCTCTACAGGCTTGTAGCTCAGGTGGTTAGAGCGCACCCCTGATAAGGGTGAGGTCGGTGGTTCAAGTCCACTCAGGCCTACCAAATTTGCGAAGCAAATTTGAAGAGGTTGCAAAACGATGGGGCTATAGCTCAGCTGGGAGAGCGCCTGCTTTGCACGCAGGAGGTCTGCGGTTCGATCCCGCATAGCTCCACCATCTTTTACTGCGAACACAAGAAAACTTCAGAGTGAACCTGAAAAGGTGCACTGCGAAGTTTTGCTCTTTAAAAATCTGGATCAAGCTGAAAATTGAAACGACACATCTTTAATGGTGTGTTCGAGTCTCTCAAATTTTCGCAATCAGAAGTGAAACATCTTCGGGTTGTGAGGTTAAGCGACTAAGCGTACACGGTGGATGCCCTGGCAGTCA
>NZ_JBLKBZ010000082.1:0-461 GCF_047530935.1 Enterobacter sp. 03-F-07-AD-ECC
GTCACAACCATCTTGATGTTGTCGCCTGGCATTACCATCTCTACGCCTTCTGGCAGTTCGATGGTACCGGTCACGTCAGTTGTACGGAAGTAGAACTGTGGACGGTAGCCTTTGAAGAACGGAGTATGACGGCCGCCTTCGTCTTTGGACAGGATGTACACTTCAGATTCGAACTTGGTGTGTGGCTTGATTGAGCCTGGCTTCGCCAGAACCTGACCACGTTCGATTTCTTCACGTTTGATACCACGCAGCAGAACACCAACGTTCTCACCAGCACGGCCTTCATCCAGCAGTTTGCGGAACATTTCAACGCCAGTACAGGTAGACTTCGCAGTCTCTTTGATACCAACGATTTCAACTTCTTCACCCACTTTGATGATACCGCGCTCTACACGACCGGTAACAACGGTACCACGACCGGAGATGGAGAATACGTCTTCGATTGGCAGCAGGAATGGCTT
>NZ_JBLKBZ010000083.1:0-397 GCF_047530935.1 Enterobacter sp. 03-F-07-AD-ECC
CGCGAGCTCGGTATCAGCAAGAATACCGTCGCTGACATCGTGCAACGACACAGAGCTAACGCTTAGGGTGTCATTTCGCCCTCAGCCGGAACCGACCCCTTTCAGCTCCCCGGACGAAGCAAGGGTCAGCAGTCCCCGGGTAATGGCTTCTGCGGCCTCCTGCTTCGTTTTCGGCAGCCCGGACGGCGTGACCAGAGCCCGGCGGTTTTCCGGCGCGTTCGGGTCGTGCAGCCCCAGTCTGCCGTTCACGATGGTCTGCCAGGCATCGATGCGCGGCCGGTCGGCGCGGTCGTAGTAAGGCTGGAGCCGCCTGCCGGTCAGCAGCTCGGTATTGGGGATCAGAAAGTTCAGCTCCAGACGCCCCTTGTCCGCGTGCTCCACCCACAGAATGCTGTAC
>NZ_JBLKBZ010000084.1:0-381 GCF_047530935.1 Enterobacter sp. 03-F-07-AD-ECC
GCAGCAGAGTACCGGCGAGATGCTGAAAGCCGCATTCAGCGAGCACGAGCAGTCTGTCAGAGCGGAACTGAGCGCAAGCGCGAGGAGAATCAGCGACGCCATCCTCGCCCACGAGCAGAGTATGAGCGAGGCGATGGAGAAAAACCGGCGGAGCGTACTGCGGACTGCCGGGCGGACATGGCTCACCATCCTGATGGTGTCAGCGCTGCTGATCGGCACGAGCGGGAGCATTCTGTGGTGGCAGGGGCAGCAGATAACCGACAATTACACGCATCTTCGTCAGCAGGAAGATACCCTGGCGAAAATGACCGCCCGGACGTGGGGAGTGCGCTATCAGGAGAGCAGCGACGGCCGGAGGTTTCTTATCCTGCCGCCGGGGAT
>NZ_JBLKBZ010000085.1:0-375 GCF_047530935.1 Enterobacter sp. 03-F-07-AD-ECC
CAGTTCCCTACTCTCACATGGGGAGACCCCACACTACCATCGGCGCTACGGCGTTTCACTTCTGAGTTCGGCATGGGGTCAGGTGGGACCACCGCGCTACAGCCGCCAGGCAAATTCCTGTGCTCTGTCCTGTGTCTTTTGGGCTGATACTGCGTTGGCTGCTCTCGTAAAGTCAGTCACATACCTCAGTATGCTCCTTCCTTTCCTTCGCTTGCCGCCTTGTCTCAGCGCAAAATCCTTCGGACTCTGAATCAAAGCTGACAATTCTGTCTCTCGTCGCCAAAACATCTTCGGCGTTGTAAGGTTAAGCCTCACGGTTCATTAGTATCGGTTAGCTCAACGCATCGCTGCGCTTACACACCCGACCTATCAACG